>JAGVKI010000012.1 GCA_020050695.1 Alphaproteobacteria bacterium
ATAACTGGGATAAAATCTCCATTGTGCGCCCGGCCAACGTATATGGCCCGTATGACAATTTCGACCCTGAAAACGCCATGGTGGTGCCTTCCCTTATCCGCCGCGCGGTAGACGGTGAACGTCCGCTCACCGTATGGGGCGATGGCTCGCCAATCCGTGACTTCATCCACGCACGCGACGTAGCGCGCGGCATGATGATGGCCGTGGAAAAGGGTATCAATGAACCGATCAACCTGGGCAGCGGCACCGGCGTTACCATTAAGCAGGTAGCAGAAATGGTAGCCAAACACGTACCAGGCGGCCCGATTGATATTGCATGGGACAAAGACAAGCCAGCGGGCGATGCAAAACGCCTGATGGATATGACCCGCGCTGCTGGGTATGGCTTCAAATGCGAAGTCAGCATTGAAGAAGGCATCAAGGAAACCATCGACTGGTTCGTAGCGAACCGCGGCGATGCGGATAACCGCTATATCGCCTTCAACGACCCGGCAATGAAAAAAACGGCGTAAGGTAATAAAATGTCGAAATTTGCTTTATTAAAGAGAAAATTTAACACACTGCTTTCCTTGTACAAAGAAGCCGGTCTTCTAAGGACAGCACAGTTAATAGTATTTCACTTAAAATATAAAAGACGACGCCAGCAGATTATAAAAAAAGTTGGTGATTCCTTTTCCAAGGGTGTTGCCTTAAGAAAAGAGGGGTGTTTTATCCTATGGGGCTGTAATGATTTTTCGGCACAGCTACATAAAATGATGTCTGAATGGGGACTAAGTGTATCTGCATTTATTGACCCTGATTATAATGCAGATTCCTTTTGTAAGGTTCCCGTAATTCCTTACAACAAAATAGAAGACAGGACATTACCGATTATAGTTGCGACCCCGCACAAAATGTCGAATCTCATTCCTGTCATCAGCCAGGAAACCATTGAGGCTTTTCCTAATACCGTTTACCAGATCAAGAAAACATTAAACGTCGAGAATGAAATTCTTCATGCCTGTGCACTGATTGATTTTATCAGCATTGATTGCACAGGAAAAATTCTTACCTTTGGTCGCCAGGGCTCTGGCAACACTATTTATTCTCATATTATACAATATCTATACCAAACTTACCGTGATGCCTTTGTCCCGAATAATATATCCCTATATATTTTTGAACAGCTGGCTTTTGAATATACGCAAATTGCTACGAAGGCGCTGCATTTCATAGAAAGTAAGGTAGAGGCAACAGGTCTGGCGGTAGGGCCCTGGCAGTTTAAAACCGGATCAAACAACATGCTTGGCCCCAATAACATCGTGCTACATATTGTTAATAATCCCAGCCGCCACTATCTTTGCCATAGCTCATATGGCTATCACAAAATGCCACCCATAGACATGTTACAAATGCTGCATGAACAAAACTATAAAATGTATTTAGTGATTCGTAACCCTCTGGATATACTGGTTTCACATTATAATAAGCAATCCTCCTACACGGGGCATTCCGTTGAAGATCTGGTGAAAAACATGGAGGGGTTAATTATTGCCACTACCTTCACCATTGATTGCTTAAATTCATGGCTTGATCGTAGTAAATATCTTGATCTGTTATATTATGAAGATCTAATAGATGCTCCCGTAACCCAAATTCAAAAAATCAGCCAAGCATTAGGAGTCGGGCTTTCTAAGCAAAAAGCTAGAAAAATGTGGGAAAAATTGGGTTTTAGGCAACTACCTGGAGCGACCAAAGGTCATTTCCAGACAGGTGGGAAAGGTAAATGGAAAACCGCGTTCTCTGATGAGCAATTAGCCTGCTTTAAATATTTTGAATTTGATAAAATAGTCAGAAGATGTGGATATGAGAAAGATGCTGATGAACTCTGTAACGCATGGCAAGACATTGACCATCAATCCTATACTCATCAGTATGCGAATATAATACAGGCAATGAATGCGTATCGCCGAACAAATGCATATATTAACTATCTAGAAGGACAGTCGTGTGATAGCACTGACAGTGTGTTGTTTCCGTGTAATAGTAGTAAAGCCTTCGCATGTGACACCACAATCGAACCACTAAGAGCTAGTAAAGTTAAGAACACAGAAATCGTGTTATCATCTTATGATAAAGAACTTTTCTTAAAGGCTCATGATGTTGTTGAACAAGAGCCAATACGAACCGTATTAACGTCCGGCACCCATAGCTATTTTCAACCACAGTAATTACGCCTGAAGAAGCATGATTATGAATAAAAACAATAAAATTGCTCTCATTACGGGTGCATCACGCGGTATCGGTGCGGCCACCGCCATTAAACTGGCAGCAGAAGGCTATGCCGTCTGCGTCAACTATATGGGCAGCAAGGATAAGGCCGAAGACGTTGTAAAGGCCATTTCCAAGGCGGGTGGCGAGGCTATTGCAGTGCAAGCCGATATGGGTGTTGAAGCGGATATTATCCGCCTGTTTGCCACCATAGAAAAAGAACTGGGGCCGATAACCGCTCTGGTCAATAACGCAGCACTTAACCGTACGCATGGTTCAGGCGCTGTAGAAGAAATGCCCTGGGAACTGATTGAGTCAGTCTACCGCGTAAATGTGTTTGGCGTATTCATTGCCTGCCGTGAGGCGGTAAAGCACATGAAGAAAGCAGGCGGCGGCGCTATCGTGAATGTATCGTCCGAAGCAGCCAAATTCGGCGGCAATAAAATGACCCATTACGCCTCTTCCAAAGCAGCCATCAATACCTTTACGGTGGGTTTTGCGCGGGAAGCAGCAGCGCATAATATACGCGTCAATGCGGTAAGCCCTGCGGTGATTGATACCGATGCACATACCACGGCAACAGCAGAGCGCCTTGCAGGCCTCAAAGCCTCCATTCCCATGGGCCGTATGGGTACGGCAGAAGAAATAGCGGAAACGATCGCCTGGCTGCTTTCTGACAAGGCATCGTATGTGTCAGGTACGGTGGTAAGCGTTACCGGCGCGCGCTAGGGCTGGTAGCGCAGTATATCGGGACTGTAATACTCGCCTATGGCAAAAGGCATGCGCCTGCGGCCTGTGCCTACGAAAGGCATCTCGAGGGCTTCATATTCACGCAGCGGCATAATACGAAGATCCATGCTGATACGCGTGGCATCGGTCTTATTATTCTGCAGCACATGCAGGCAACGTGAATCAAATAAAAGCACTTCCCCCGGCTCAGCTTCCACAGGCATGGTTTTATCATGCAGTTCGGCCAGTAACGCGTCATCATTTTGAATAGCCGTCTGGTAATCATAAAAACTAAACCCATAGCGCGCAAGGATTTGGAGGCTATCGGGCAATGTAGCAATACGCATGCTGTTACTTCCAAACGCACGTGTCAAAGGATACCAGACATTGATTTCCTGCGGCGGGTGGCCAAGCATAATATCGGTATGGTAATTCAGCCGCCAATTAAAACCCTTGGCATGAGGAAAGTAAAAACGCATGGTTGGCTGCTTCTGAAAAATGCAGTCTTCCTTCAATACCTGCTGTGTCAGGTAGTTAGCGGCAAAGCGCTTATATACATCAAAGAAAGCAGCGTCCGTCTCATAAAAATGGCGGGAAATAGCGTTGATGCTCGAACTATCGAGTGAGGTCTGCTCTTCATTCAGATACCGGTGAAGTTCTGCAAGCTTCACATCATGACGTGCTACATTTTCGCTATCCAGAATGCCCTTGCTATAGAGCATATCTTTCACACATTCACCGAATGGGAATTGCTTCTCATCATAGGTGAGTTTCACATATCCCTTATCGCCAAAAAGCGATTGGAAATGCGAACGGCGCTGCATGTCGCGCTGCATAATGTCATATGCAGGGGCAGCGCTGTAATCGGCAATAGAAGAATAATCCGCCGAGTTATATTTGGTTTCCTGAGCGGTATTTGGCATGGTCTTTACGCCTTTTTAAATACAAACTGGTTGGACTGTCCAGCAGGCATAAAGGCGCCCTGCTGCATACGAACGATATAATAAAAATGGTTGATATACGGCACATGGTAATGCACCGGCTGGCGGGCATCTACGTGCCACTCTGCTGGCATAAAGCGTGTGTAGAGTTCCCTCACCGCTTCTACGGATTTATCTCCTTGGATAAACGGTGTTTTAGGTGCGCTTGCCTGCTGTGGCCTACGCGACAACAACATACCCAGGTTATTAATGCCGGTTTCCATATCGGGAACCAGGAATTTTTCTACCGCATACAGGCCGCAATCTTCGACAAGTTTATGCAAGCCTTCTTCGACAAAGTTATGTTTATGCGCCATAAAAAACGCATCGCGCCAATCTACCACCGTCCATAAAATCGGCACTTCAAGATATAAAAGCCCACCATCTTCTTTTAACCATGAAGCCAGCTTCTCAAGCGATGCACGTGGATGGTCAACATGCTCAAGGCAATGCGAGAATAAAATAACATCCAGGGAACCCTTAGGTAATTCCAGTTCGTCAATAGTGCCATGATGCACGGCAATTCCATGCTTCTGGCGAATGTAATTCGCCCGGTCATCTTCAATCTCAAGCGCCTGAACTGACCAGCCTTTTTCCTTGAAAAAATTGACACCCGAACCATAAGCCGCACCGACGTCGAGCAAGCTGCCTTCACGCTTGAAGCGCGACAGCAGCGTGTAATACATGCGATAGCGGTGCAGACGGTCCTGCTCCAGCGTCGGGTTAAACACCTCTAGTTCGGAAGTGGCAATCTGCTTCCAGCGATCACGAAACCAGTCGCAGCCCGGCATGATATTGCGAAATACATGGTAGCAATCACCACAGGTGCTGGTGGCGAAAAACACAAGCCCTTCAAGTGCGACATCATTGAGCAAATGCAGAGACGTTGAGCCGCATACCGGGCAGTTTTCCTGAATAAGCAGGTCTGGGGCTGAGATGCTGTAGAAGAACTCCTGTCCCATTTTCTGGTCCAACTGCGCAAGCGTACTGTCCATGCAGGTGGACACTTTCTGTTCTTGCTTCTGTAAGACCGTTTTCATGTCAGGAGGCTTTCTTTTCTAATGCGTCATTCAACTCTGGTATAACCGGTTCTATGACAAATGGCTTATCGCTGAAGGCTACTTCCACCCAATGAGTCAGTTCATCGGCGCTGCAGGTAACAAATTGTGCTTTTTTGATATTTTTAAGCATGAATGCGGTAGGCACTAGCTTTTGACCCTCAATAGCAAACAGGGCACCCTTGTTAACCCCGACCAATTTTTTCTTATACATGATGTCTTCAAAGTCCGTACGCTGGCGTGGATTCTGATTAATGGGTATGACATTTTTTACAATGGTGAATACAGGTGTAATCTTCGTTACCACCGCATTACATACCGCCTTATTAATACGCAGCACGTGCCAAATTACCATGCGCCTGACTTTCAGGACATAACGCAGCCTAAACAATAAATCACTGTATTTTTCTAACAAATTAAACTGCAATACAGCAATTGCCGTAAACCAGAATGGCAATTTATAACTTACCCTTAAACGAGGCTCGTCCACATGATCAAGAAGCACCAGTCGTTTAGATCTCGGCTTATGAACGATCTTATAATCCTTTAGTCCATTTTCGTGGGCGTAAATTTCCAACAGCATCCGGCGTGCATGCATGCAGTAACGTGTCTGTGCAGCCTGACCGACCACACGCTTCCACTCAGCATACGTCAATAGATTGCGCGCTTTCTTTTCGTCTGCCTTTAAGTCCTTGGCAAAATCGTCAATACCGCCAAGCAAACGCTTATTGATCACCAGATCACGGAACCGCGGATTGCGCGAATAAAACGCATAAAAAGAACCCGTGCCCCTACCCATATGATACGCGATGGATTCATGAATCGCATCGGCGCCCCAGCAATCGCCAAATCCCTCGGTAAGTTCAAGCCAGCGGCGCGTAAATACCGGGAAACAATCCGGCATGGTAATGGCTTGATTGATGTTATAATAATTCACATCGCGTGCGATAGACAGGCGCAGACGGAAAATATTATCCGGGTAATAGCCTTTATACTGGGCAATTTCATCATCCCAGTTTTTGACTGGAAAACGGCCTTCGTCGGTAAGCGCAAGAACAAAGTAGCTGCCCGGTGAAACAGCGCGCCACAAAAGCTGAATATTGATCCACATAGTAAACACACCAAACAGGCGCGGTGTGGATATCCAGCGTATATTAAGCCCCGTTTCTTCCCGCTTGCGCGTCAGGTATTCCTGATATTCCGGCAACTGGTCATCATCGCATTTAACGATAAGTTCAATCCGGCTCGTATCTCGCGTATTCTCTTTCAGGCTGTCAATAAGGCCTTCAAGCTGCTTAATGCGGCGAGAGGGAATCAGCAGAGATAAAAGCAGTTCTTTCTGGGACATGGCGATTAGTTACTCTTTCACCACGAATGCACCTGGGTTACTTGCCCAGTCGAAACGCTGCAATTTAATTTTTTTGCCAGCAAAAAATTCGTCTACGGCCTTGCTTTCGCCTTCCCATGGCGGAATGCCATATTCATCGAACGCAACGATGCCACCCGGCACTACCAGCGGCCAGAGATGCTCAAGAGCCACCAGTGTCGGACGGTAAAGATCCGCATCGAAATGCATGAGCGCAATGCGCATGCCTGGGTTTTCCTTCACATATTCCGGTACAGTCTTTTCAATGTCGCCCTTTACCAGATGAATGCGAGGCTTGTAAGGAATAAACCGGTCAGCATCAAAAATCTTAATGGCATCACGCAACTGGTCTTCGAATTCATTGCTGTTAAATCCGCCAACTTTCTTGCCAACTTTCGCATCTTCCTTGCCGTCTTTTTTATCCATCGTGCCGAAGCCTTTGAAATTATCAAAGCCTACTACTTTACGATGACGGTCACCCATATTGCGGATTTCCATGAAGTTAGCCCAGGACATCAGCGATGCGCCGCGGTAAACACCCAGTTCTACAATATCGCCTGGCAGGTCATATACGCGCTGGTACAATTCATAATGCGCCAGAAAACGCTTCATGAATACGCGGCGGGTATAAATCTGGAAATTGCGCCAGATTTCACGGTTTGTGATACCAAACTTTTCAAAATGCTCTTCGAGCATTTGTTCAATATTGTCATCGGCCGTAAAGTTTTTGCGACCGTCGAAGGCGCTTTCCTTGGTTTTACGAACGGTTGAGGCTTCCTTGGTTTTACGTGCAGTCTTAGCCATATATCTCTTTCTTTGTTGTGCCGTCTTTTTGTACAAAAACTTGTCGTTCCATATCAAAATAATCTTTGCCTGGCAGCGCATCGGCAGGATCAATCAGCCTGAACTCCAGTGAGCGCCTTTCTATCTGGGCACCCGCAGGTGTATAGGTACGATGCAACGCCAGATCACCAAACACCAGCGCATCGCCTAATTGCAGATCGTAGTGAAATACGTTTTTATAATCTTCACCCGCTAAACCAGCTCCAAAGCCATCCATTTCATCATGGGTGAACGCTGTATCTGGCATATCTTTATTGTCGGTGCAAAACTGCACCGTAGTATGCTTGGCAGGCTCCGCCTCAATAGGAAGAAAACAGGTAACAATTCTTTTATGCTGCTTTTCGGCAGGATGTAACTTCATATACCCCGCATCCTGATGCCAGGGAACAGCATGACCGACAGCTGTACGCACATGACGCACCTGAACAGGAAACATAACCCAGGTAAAGGGGCGCAGCGCGGCCAGTAATTTTTCTCTTGAAACAGGATTGCGCCATACATCGTACCAGCAATCCTGCATACGCATTTTATCTGAAGACTCTCCACGCTCGATGGCTTTTGCCTCACGCTCGCTTACATTCTCCTTAAGTGCCCGCTCCTTCTCCAGCGCAACAAACTGCGCGCGCAGACGCATCAGCACCGCAGGATCAAACAATCCCTTTACATGCTCAATAAAAA
>JAGVKI010000169.1 GCA_020050695.1 Alphaproteobacteria bacterium
ATCTATCAGGCGCTGGAAAAAGTAGGCGGTGTTGCTGAAGAACTGACTTATGAAATTTTCCGCGACACGCTGATCGAGCAATGCGAGCAGGGCGTGGATTACTTTACCATCCATGCGGGTGTGCGCCTGCCATTCATTCCGATGACGGAACACCGCAAGACGGGTATCGTCTCGCGCGGCGGTTCGATCCTTGCTAAATGGTGCATGTCGCATCACAAGGAAAATTTCCTGTTCACCAACTATGAAGATATTTGCGAATTGCTGAAATCCTACGACGTGGCATTCAGCCTTGGCGATGGTCTGCGTCCAGGCAGCCAGCATGATGCCAATGACGAAGCGCAGTTCTCTGAACTTAAAACCCTTGGCGACCTCACCAAAATCGCATGGGAACATGATGTGCAGGTGATGGTGGAAGGCCCCGGCCATGTGCCAATGCACCTGATCAAGGAGAATATGGAAAAGCAGCTGGAACTTTGCCATGAAGCGCCGTTCTATACGCTTGGGCCGCTTACTACCGACATCGCGCCGGGCTATGACCATATTACGTCTGGTATCGGCGCAGCCATGATCGGCTGGTTCGGGACCGCCATGCTGTGCTACGTGACGCCAAAGGAACATCTCGGCCTTCCAGACCGTGATGACGTAAAAGTTGGCGTGGTGACCTATAAGATCGCTGCCCACGCAGCTGACCTTGCTAAAGGCCACCCATCCGCCCACCACCGCGATGATGCGCTTTCCAAAGCCCGTTTCGATTTCCGCTGGCAGGACCAGTTCAACCTGTCGCTTGACCCGGAAACCGCTAAGGATTTCCACGACGAAACCATGCCTGCTGACGGCGCCAAAGTGGCGCATTTCTGCTCGATGTGCGGCCCTAAATTCTGCTCGATGAAAATCAGCCAGGATGTGCGCGACTTTGCCGCAGCAGAGCGTGAAAAAGGCATGCAGGAAATGTCAGAGAAATTCAAAGAAGGCGGCAGCGAGATTTACCAAAAGGTAGCCTCTTAAGGCCTTGCCGCCTAATGCTCCTCTGCGTGCAAACGTTGCTGCAAGCAGCGCTGTATATGTTGCGCTGTGCAGTAGCTTTGCCATAACTCATCCGTGAACAGATCGAATAGTTGTAGTTCATGTTCTGTCGGTTTGTAGCGTGTATTATGCTGGTAGCCATAGGCTATGATAAGCGCGTGCCAGATCATGTTCAGCGCTGTTTCAATAGGAGGGGCGGCGCGGTCGGGTTTCCCTCCTCTGGTGAATTTTTTACGGAATAGCATAACAACTCCCTTATGGTGGCGGTGGGCCGCCAGCAACATGCTGGCGACCGGGAGTTTACAAACCGCGATTAGACGGTCGTACTGCCCTTTACCTTGCGGCTGGACATACGACAGTACCTCCCGGCCATAAGGCAAGGAGGCATCAAAAAATACGGCTGATGCCAGCCGCTAATCGAGAGGTTGTAAAGCCCCAGAATGAATAATTTACATTCCGCGTTGGAAGCTATCAGAGGGAAATAAAAGGGTCAATTGCTCTTAGCGGCTGTGTATCCATGATTCTTAACCCCTCCTTAAGCATTCCTCGTTACGCTGTCGGAATGTTTAGCTTGCTCGAAGTTCTCAAAGTTATCTTCATGGACATTTCCGAATCATCGGAAACCAACCATAGCTGATACCGTTTACCGGACGCAAACCGGAAGGCCACTGTCCATCACACGGCGGTGGTAGTTCGTTTTTGCTTTATTCCAGCTGCGCTCATGCACATTGAAGAACCCGGTCTGCACCAGTGGTTCTATGATCCCGATCGATAATGCAATTCCCCAGTCCTGACTTAAAAGATACGCCACCGTGATGGCTACCGTAAAATGCATGAGGCAATAGGTGAGGGTTTTGGCCAATGTCTCATGGTTAAAGATAAGCCTGCTCATATAAATGCTCCTGATAGTCTTACTATTAAGATTAATATACAGCAAATAAGAATCATTATCAATGAAAACCGTTTGATAAAACAGATGCCTATAGGAATGCCTGTAAAAAATGGACTTAAGGCCTTGTAACTATGGCTCTATTCGGTTAAATTCCCTTTTCGCTGCAATGCAGTATGTTGAATAAACCAGGGAGTACACATGACTGACGTTATTGACCTTATCCGCGCACGCCAGAACCTGCTTATTGTACCAAAAAGCGATGAGCCGCCCACACATAAGCCAGAAATTCTGCTGATTGGCTGCGTAGATGCACGTCTTAGCATTCACAAAGATCTGGGTTTCCCTGATGGATCAGCGCTGATTTACCGTAATATCGCAGCCCTGGTAAGCGGTAACACGGAAGGTGACTGGCATGAACATGTCAGCGAAGCGGCTGCACTGGAATTTGCTGTTAATGTAATGAAAGTAAAGCATATTGTGGTGATGGGTCATACCGATTGCGGTGGTATCAAGGCCAGCCTTGCTAATACGCTCGGCGAGAAAAACCCAATTAGCCAGTATCTTGAGCCGCTACACAGCGTGCGCGACGAAGTGATTGCCAAAGGCGGTGACCAGAAGGCGCAGGCGAGTGCCATGGAAAAGGCCGCTGTACGCAACAGTGTGGTGAACCTGGTGTCTTACCCATCAGTGGCTGACGCCATGCGCGAAGGTCGCATTCAGATTCACGGCTGGGTGATCAACACCGGCACCAAGGTGATCTCTGAAATGGACAGGGAAACCGGCGAGTTTCACTCCATGCGCAAGGACATGAACAAAGAAACAGCCAGTGACGGCAATGGCGGGAAAAAGAATGGCGGGGGTTTTATTGCGCGCCTGCTTTCCTTTGGCTGGCTTCCGCTTGCAAGCGAAGAAGCGGCCACTGTTTGCATGGCCTGCATTTAAGCGGATTTATTTAAGCTGATTTAGAATAGTAATGCCTACAAGCCCGTCGGGAAATAACCTCCCGGCGGGCTTGTTTTTATTAAGCCAATGAAATACAATGATTTCATTGCTGAATTGTAACCAAAATGTCATACAAAATGACGATAAAATACTTTAGAATTTATATAGATGTGCTATTCCTATCGAACTAATTAAGAAAGAATTAACGAGCAACATGCAACGGACCAATAATATGGCGAACGCTCAGAAAAAAGAATATTCGATGGAAGACTTCGAAAATCGTTATCACGAGATTACGAAGTTATATGATTTTTCCGAAGAACTCGTATCCACCGTTGAAAGCGAACTCGTACAGGATCCCGATAAGCAGCTGGAAATCGTAGAGCCGCTGATCAATGAGATTGGCGATGCAACCGACCTGCTTGCTGAAGAATTCCTCTTCATTGCTGAAGGCAAGAAAAACAAGACACCAAGCAAAGCCAGCAAGAAACAGATCGAAGCGGGCCTGCGTAAAATTTTTACCGCGATCAGCGATTATAATGCACGCGTAAAAGACATCAGCAAAAAGGCTCATGGTTCTATCATGAACATCGCTGACCCGGTTGTGCAGAAAATCCAGCGCCAGGTGGAAGAAATTGTAGTGATCTTCCTGGAATTCATTCAGGTGTCGCTGCAGAGCATCATGAACAAGGCCGAACTGGACACGCTCAAAGCGCGTGACGCCCGTATCGCGCTGATGATGCACCAGCATTCCCTGGCACAGCAGCAATAGTGCCTGCATCGGTCTAGCGCATATGGCCGATAAAACCCCACCCACAATACTTCTGGTCGACGACGATGCACAGCAATTCCAGATGTTTTACACGCCTTATATTCAAGCTGTCTGCCCTGGTGCGAAGCTGGTAATTGCCACGAGTGCCAATGAGGCCTGCGATAAAATTCGCCAGCATAAGCCAGACATAGTGCTACTGGACGTGGTTCTGCCATTATCGGACCTGGATGCCACTTTGTCGGCGAATGCACCGTATTTATACAGCACCAAAGTAGCAGAGATTGCCAAGGAAGAGCGCCCTGACAGTAAGATCATTCTACTTTCCAGTTATGCTGAAGAGCATAGTGAGCATTATCCGGCAGATGCTACAATCGTACATCCGCATCATTATAAAACTCAGCTGCAACCGGCTATACTGGCTGCGCTTCAGGAAATGGGAAGTACGGCCATTGCTGATTCCCCTACCAAAGAAATTGCTACGCCTGCTGAACCTGATACGCATTATGTCAGCAGGATTGAACAGATACGCCGCAGCCCCTGGCATACGGGAAGCCGCGAGGGTTTGGAAGATTCCTGGACGATTCATGCGACAACAGGTGAAAATAGCGAACAGATCGGAAGAG
>JAGVKI010000081.1 GCA_020050695.1 Alphaproteobacteria bacterium
CATCGGTTTGCAGGAAATCATCAAACGGCCCCGCATTGATACTGCGCTGGCGTGCAGAAATAATACCCTGCGTTACCGAACCGCCAAGGCCAAACGGATTGCCGATAGCAATCACCCAGTCACCTACGCGCATGGCATCGGAATCACCCATTGCCACAAACGGCAGGGATTTTTTGGCTTCCACCTTCAGCAGCGCCAGATCGGTCTTTTTATCGCGGCCAACAATCTTGGCTTTATATTTGCTGTCATCGCTAAGGGTGACGGTTACTTCTTCCGCATCGGCAATCACATGATGATTGGTAATGATGTAGCCCGACGCGTCAATGATCACACCAGAGCCCAGCGAATAGACTTCGCGTTCCGCCTGCTGCTGCTTGTCATTTTGCATTTGCCCGAAACGTTCAAAAAACTCACGGAACGGTTCGAGTTCCGGGCTGTCCGGCAGTTCCTGGAACGGCATGCCGAACACGCCCTGACGGTTTTTGACTTTCTGCGTAGTGGAAATATTGACCACCGACGGCGAGAGTTTTTCTACAAGGTCGGCAAAGCTGCCCGGCGTATCAAGCGCCCGCGCTTGCGGCGCTACAGCCAGCGAGAAAATAAACAGCATAAGGATCATGCGCACAGTGAACATGAAACGTGTCATAGCCAACCTCATATGAAATACAAAAACGGTCTTGTGCGACCAGGAAAGAATAATGCCCTACATATAGCATATCCATAGCGCATCTCAAGAGGCGGCATGCGCAAGCACAGATGAATAAGCGAAAAGAAAATTCTAACGCGCCGCAACCTGTTCTTTGGACATCTCACTCAGGCGCTTCAGCCACTGTTTATCTATCCCCGGATCCAGCTGGCCTGCCTGCGGGAAATCTTTTTCAAACTGCACATAATGCTTGCCCGGCACGGCAATACGAAATTCACGGTCCGGCTCTGGATGTTTGATCTGTGCTTTGGCTTCATGATTGATGTAATCAAACTGGTCCCACTCGATGTACCCCTTTTTGTAAAGGTAATGCGCCGCCTGGAATGCGAGCAGGGGATTATCAGTGGCGGTTACCAGCGTCTCATGCTCATGGGGAAATGCAGGATCGCCGTAACCCGCCTCTTTTACTTCCCAGCGCATACGCTCAATCGTCTTGTGAACAAAACGCTCGGGTGCCGGGTTGTAGGCCATGGCGCTCTCGCTCTTCCTTGCAACCTCATCTATAAAGTCACGATAGTCGCGTTCAGCGATTTTGTCGGCAAGCCTGGGCACGAGATTATGCACCATCGCCCATTCCTGGAACTTGTTAAGGTTATCGCCTTGCTCGCGGGATAAATGCACCTCGTAGCTGTCTCTTTTCTCTACAGGCCAGCGTGGGATACGGCCACTATTGGTCATGCGGCTATAATGCAGGAAAGACGCCGTACCAACCGCATCTTCACCTGCGCTTTTATCAAATGTACCGGTAAATCCTGTCACCTGGCCGTCCTTCATCGTGAAGGTCCATGTCGCAGACGCTGCCATTACCGTTTTTTTAGAACCTTGCACTGTGATGCCTGTACGCAAGTAAAACCTACGTTAGATTACGCCAGCGCGCCTAAAAAATCATTAACTTTTGCTAATAATTACCGTGCAGGACTGCCAGTACCATTTTCAAGGTATTTCAGAAACTTGTTATCCGGGCTGATAATCATGGTGGTATCCTGGGCTCCCAGCGTCTTACGATACGCTTGCAGCGTCCTGTAAAACTCGAAGAATTCCCGGTCCTTGCCAAAGGCTGCCGCAAAGATACGGGTCGCCTCGGCATCGCCTTCACCGCGCAGTATTTCAGACTTTCTGCGGGCTTCGGCTATGATAACGGTACGGTCCTTATCCGCCTCAGAGCGAATTTTCTGTGCATCTTCAGAGCCTTGGGCGCGGAACTGGTTGGCTTCCTTCTTACGCTCGGTCTGCATGCGCTTATAAATACCCTCGCTGTTGGCAGGCGGCAGGTCAGCGCGCTTGATACGCACATCCACCACTTCAATGCCAAAGCCTCCCTTAGGCGCGGCTAACGGATCGCCGTCTTTTACGCGCACACCGCGCACCTGGTCATTGACCAGATTGCGGATCTGCTGCATCAGTTCAGCGCGTTTGCCCGAGATAATCTCAGACAAGGTAACGTTACCCAGCGCCTGGCGCAGGCTTGATTCCAAAATGGAATTCAGGCGGCTGCGCATGGTGCGCTCATCGGCCACCGTCTGCTTGAAACGCAGCGGGTCAGTGATGCGGTAACGCAGGAATGCATCCACGATAAGGCGCTTCTGGTCAGCCGCAATTACTTCTTTGGACTCGCCGTCAAAATCCAGCAGGCGGCGATCATAATATTCCACGTTCTGAATGAACGGTACTTTGATCTCAAGCCCCGGCTTTTGAGCAACGCGCACCGGTTTGCCAAATTGCAGCACCAGGGCCTGCTCGGTCTGGTCGACCACAAACAGCGCATTTGCCGCTATAAACAGCAGCGCCGCTGCTGCAATTATTCCACCACCAAGCCACTTCATTGGCCGCCCTCCGTTGTTTTGTTTTTCAAGGCAGGCAGCGGCAGATACGGCAGCACACCCTGGCCGCCCTTGGTTTCTACGATCACTTTGTTCATGCCTTGCAGTATGTCTTCCATGGTCTCGAGATACAGGCGCTTCTTGGTTACATCACGCGCTTCCTTGAACTGGTCGTATACGCTGATGAAGCGAGCCGCTTCACCTTGCGCCTTTGCGATCACTTCCTGCTTGTAACCCTGGGCTTCCTGCAACATCTGCTGTCCCTGGCCACGCGCTTTAGGAAGAATATCGTTACGATAGGCTTCAGCTTCATTGCGTGAGGTTTCCAGATCGGCGCGCGCCGTCTGCACATCGCGGAATGCTTCGATTACCTGCGCTGGCGGATCGGCCTTGAGCAGGTTGATGGCCACCACTTCGATACCGGCTTTATAGCGGTCGAGGGTTTCCTGAAGCAGTTTACGCGTATCCTGCTCCACTTTCAGTTTGCCTTCTGCCAGTACGGTTACGATTTTATTCTGGCCGATAACTTCGCGCATCACGCTCTCAGCCAGGGCTTTGACCGTATCTTCCGGATGGCGGATATTGAAAAGGAAATCTTCGGCGGAGGCAATTTTCCACTGCACTTCAAAATCCACATCAATGATGTTTTCATCGCCCGTCAGCATCAGGCTTTCTTCGCCCACCGATACATCGCCTACCTTACTGCTGCGATAGGTGCTGGTACTGCTGCGGAAACCGATTTCCTGGCGGTTAATGGCGGTTACGCGCGGCGTCTGCACGGTTTCAACGGGATACGGCCAATGGTAATTCACACCCGCACCGGTGGTACGGTGATATTCGCCAAAACGGCGCACCACGCCCTGCTCATCGGCTTTGACAAAGTAAATGCCCGACGACAGCCAAAGTAGCAGGCCAATGACGGCAAACAATAAAACGCCCTTATTGCCATCACGGTCATTACCACCGCCCGGCATATATTTCTTCAGCGCTTCGGCGCTTTTGCGCAGCACTTCATCCAGATCAGGGCCGCTTGGCGGCGGATTGTTATCGCCGCTACCGCCCTGCTGGTTATTGCCACCACTCGATGGACGGCCCCATGGCCCCTGATTATCGCCTTTATCGCCCCACGCCATTGCGCTTGTGCTTTCTTTTTTGAGTTGTAGAAAATATTGCCGAAAATATTGCCGAAAATATTGCCGAAAATATTGTATTTATCGCTATGCCCTTTATATAGGAGCAAACACCTCGAAATTTCAAGTAAATGTCACAAACACCTACCATAGCAGATATTAAAAACGTGCTAGCGCACGTGATTGACCGCGCCAGCAACCGCGATGTGGTCAGCGCAGGATTAATCTCTGGCATTGTACTGCGTGAAGGCAAGGCAGGTTTTGTTATCACCATTGATCCCCAAAACACAGACCAGCAGCAGTATCTACGGGAAGCTTGCGAAGAAGCCGTCAAAAAAATTCCGGGCGTTATTTCTGTCACCGCCGTTCTGACCGCACATAATAACGAACCGATTCCGCCCAAACCCCAAAGCGGGTATGACGCGCCGCGCGAGCGTGCCAACTGGAATTTAACACCGCTTGAAAATGTACACCGCGTGATCGCCGTTGCATCGGGCAAAGGTGGCGTGGGTAAATCCACCACCACGGTGAACCTGGCGCTGGCGCTGCGTGATGCCGGACAAACTGTCGGCATACTGGATGCGGATATTTACGGCCCTTCTATTCCGCGCATGCTTGGCGTTTCACAACAACCAGAGATTATTGATAACAAAATGCAGCCGCTTGTGGCGCATGGCATTTCCTGCATGTCGATGGGCTTCATC
>JAGVKI010000074.1 GCA_020050695.1 Alphaproteobacteria bacterium
CAGCATTATTATTCTATCCGCGCCCTTGATACCGAACGCAAATTGCTGCGTGAGACGATTGGTATTCGCGGTGAAGCAAACCGTATCATGCAGCGCCGCTTTGAGGTGGGTTCAGCCGGGGAAGCTGACTTTACCCGTACCCAGAGCGAACTGGCAGGCATAAAAGCCGAACTGATCCTGCTCGATTCTCAGCGCAGGCAGCTTGAAAATGCCCTGGCGGTACTGCTTGGCAAAATGCCATCGGAATATACGCTGGCCGAAATGCCGCTGGAGGCAATGCCGCCAGTAGTGCCTGCGGGCTTGCCGTCTGACCTGCTGCAGCGCCGTCCTGATATTACGGCGGCGGTGGCTGGTATGGAAGCGGCCAACAAGCGCATTGGCGTCGCACGCACCGCATTCTTCCCGCGTCTTGTCCTGACCGCAACGGGTGGGTTCCAGTCCACGGAACTGGGCGATCTGTTTAATTGGTCGAGCCGTACATGGGCACTGGGACAAACCGCAGGCAGCGCACTTGCCATGTCGGTATTCGACAGTGGCCGCAATTTTGCGCGTCTTGATGCGTCCAAAGCCGCCTATGAAGAGTCAGTGGCGAACTATCGCCAGCAGGTGCTTGTTGCATTCCGCGATGTGGAGAACAACCTCACTGCGCAGCGCCTGCTTGCTGAGCAGTTACACCAGCAGGAAGCGGCTGCAACCGCTGCAACCCGCACTACCCAACTTGTAGGCGTGCGTTATGACCAGGGTGATGTGGATTATTTCCAGGTGGTGGACGCACAGCGTGTATCGCTTGGCGCGCAGCGTGGCGCAGTGCAGATTCTTGGCCAGCGTTACCTGGCAACCATAGCCCTGATCCGTGCTCTTGGCGGTGGCTGGGAAGTGACGGAACTGACCGCACCGGCAGAAGACGTTACGCCGCTTGCGCCAGCGGCTGAGTCACAGGAACCAACGGTAGTCCCGCAGGACAAGCCTTTAGACCCTGCGGCGGAAGAAAAGCCGGAAACCACTGCACCGCTTCTGGCACCGGATAACCGCGTAGAAGCCCCCGTGCCACAGGAAACACTGCAGCAAGATGTGGTAATAGAGGCTACACCGTCCGTGCCGCCTGTAGATGATGGCATCCATGAAATCGTCAAGGAAGATAACGCTCCGGAAAAAGAGGGAGAGGAGAAAACGTCTTCTTCCGATAGCTGGCTGCCAGATAGCTTCAAACTGGATATTGTCCCTGCAAGCAAAGCGCTTTCCGATAAGAAAGCCGAGAGTTCAGGTACGCAGCTTGAAACCAAGTCCCAGGCAGAAACCAAGACCCAGGAAGCAAATCTTTCAGCCTTTGATTGGGATATGGGTGATATGGGGCTGAAGCTGGATGTTGTGCCAGCAAGTGAAGCGATTAAAAGCAAGTCTTCCAATGAAGCCATTGGCGGAACTACGCTTCAAACGGCACCTGGCAAATAAACCAACATTATGGCAGGCATAAAAAAAGCCCTTTTCCCACATGGGAACAAGAGGGCTTAGCGCTATTTCAAACAATTATATTACCAACCTATTCTTAATATTTTGTTAAGCTGACAGCCTTTTTTGTAAAGGGTTATTCAAAAAAAGCATCTAAGGTCAGGATTGCCGCTGGCTTCGGTAAGTTATGATAATCTCAGTGAATTTACGCGGGTTTTAGAGTATAGTGGGGATTACCACTTTAAGTGGTGTGTTCAGAACTTATATTGTTGGGGTCAATGCGTTTCAGGGTGCGCCGTCGTACTCCTCACTCTTCATCTGTGTCCGGTAATGCGGCAACCCTTCTTGCTGCCGCCATGCTGCTTATGGTGGGCGGCATTATGATCGGTGTCAATATGGCTGGTGACCAGGGCAGCGATTATAATGAAAGAGTCAAAGAAACCTGGCGCCGCATTCATGAAATTGAACGCGCGATGAATGCCGATAAGGCCAAGGAAGGGCGCCTGCGCCGTCCCGCTCCATCACAGTATGCCATGCCTAACGAGATGCGTCCTGAAGAGGAAGGCGAAACAAACTATTTCGGTGTAGAGGCAGTAATCTCCAGCGATGTTAATCCAGCAAACTTGCCAAAGGTAACCATGGGGCCTGATATCGTAACCGGTAAAATCCTTCGTGGTGACGTGCCGGTGGTATCGCTTAATATCGATCCTAAATTAGCGTTTGACGCCTGGGGTCGGCGTTTTGTGTACATGGTGCAGGAAGATGCCACGATAGAAGCCGATTGCCGGGTACTTCAGGAAGCCGCCGCCAAAGATCCGTTGCTCGGCCTGATTAAAATCCAGGACGCCAGCGGTGGTGTTAAAGAAAATGTATTTTATACGATTACCAGCCTTGGCCGGGATGGGCATTTAGCGGTGCCTATGGAAGGCAGCACGCTTGAGAACCGAATTAATAAAGGCAATACCGATGCCGATACGCTGACCAACGGCGTGCCAAACCCCTTGCAGCTGCGTGACAAAGTCATACAAAAGCCAATGACGTCCACCTTTGATGACATTGTCTATTACTCCGAAACCCGCAAACGCACATGCTGCCTTAAGAAATCCTGTATGGCGACCAGCGAACCGCAGGATGGGTTCCGGTTTGAAGGCATTGATACAACCGACCTTGCCGCATGGGATATGGCAATAGGTGACGTGAATAATGATGGCATCGAAGATCTGGTGGTCGGTGCGCCTTATGCACGCGGTGGTCGCGGCGCTGTATATGTCATTTTTGGTAAGTCTTCCGAGCCTTTCCCGGACACGCTGCCTTTATCCTCTTTAAACGGCACGAATGGGTTTATGGTAACATGCGATGGCTGCGAGTTGTTTGGCTGGTCGGTGGATGCAGGTGGTGACATTAATGGCGATGGCAGGCGCGATATTTATATTGGCCGTAAAGTGCCGCATGTGCAGCAGATGAGCTGCCCGGCGCCCAATGGTGCAGGGGCATATGTATTGTTTGGAAAAAAGACATGGCCACGCGAGGTGAAGTTTGTTGAGCGCGGCGGACAATGGGGCCCGCTGGGTAATACGGGTTTTGTATTTGGCGGTGTAGGCTTGCTGCCGAACTTCTCCTATGATGGCGTGCTCGGCGATCTGGACGGCGACAATATAGCCGATCTTTCGGTCAGCGCGCTGGGCCGCGTGTATGTGATGTCCGGCTATGAGGGGCAGTTTCCAATTCACCCTGCCTATGTAGATGCCAATAAGGTAGGTGCAGGAGGATCGGACGGAGTGCCCGGTTTCAAGGTGCTGCCTGATGCAAATGCTGGCAATGATCCGACACGCCCGGCGCCTCCTTCGGGCACGCAGAATTTTGCTCCCTCGCTTGCGGCAGGCGACTTTAATAATGATGGCAAAGGGGATCTTGCCATTGGTGCGGCAAACGTAACACCGCCTGCGCCAAATAACGTTGTTAAGGCAGGCGCGGTGTATGTATTGTTTGGCAGCGCAAGCAATGACGGTGACATCAACCTGGGTAACCTCAACGGTAATAACGGTTACCGTATCGATGGTGATATAGCAAATGGCAGGCTGGGTTCCTCAGTGACTGCCGGTGATATAAACGGTGATGGCACGGTTGATATTGTAGCGGGCGCTCCGCGCACGGGCAGTCTCAAACTAACCTATGACAGCACAGGCGCTGTAGCGTGCTGTACGACCAGTCCGGGCAGGGTGTATACTGTTTATGGTACGCCAGGTGTATATCCGTCCTCATTTATGAACGTCAATACGCTCAATGGCACGAATGGCTTTGTAGTCAGCGGTTCCGTCGTGAACGATAATTTTGGCGCGGCGCTGGCCACAGGCGATATTAATGGCGACGGCTATACCGATATTATCGCAGGCGCCCCTACGGAAGGTGGCAGCGGCGAAGGCGCTGGCTATGTAGTTTATGGCAAGTCCACATTCCCTTCCCTTATGGACGTCACCTCCCCAGATGGCACCATTGTATCGCGTTTCCACGGCAGCGTGCCAAGCCAGTATGTAGGCTGGGCAGTTGCCAGTGGTAATCTCAATGTAGTCAACGGTGATGATGTGGCGTTCGCCACGCCATTTTCCAATTTTGGCGGCGGCGTGAATTCAGGTGGTGGGTATATATTATTTGGCCCGCTCAGTTCACCCAATATCGATAGCGACGACTTCTAGGCTTTAAGCAGACGCTTTGGCTTGAGGCTTGCCGAACCATTGTTCCATATACAGATAAATTACCGGCGTAATATAGAGCGTCAGCAATTGCGATGTCATAAGCCCGCCTACTACGGCAATGCCAAGCGGCTGGCGCAGTTCAGAGCCTGCACCAAACCCGATAGCGATAGGCAGGGTGCCAAAAATGGCCGCCATGGTGGTCATCATGATGGGGCGGAAACGCATCAGGCAGGCCTGGAAAATAGCATCCTCAGCGTTCATACCGCGCGTCCGTGCGTCAATGGCGAAATCCACCATCATAATAGCGTTCTTCTTTACCAGGCCTATCAGCAGCACAATGCCGATAATCGCGATCACGCTAAGATCCATGCCAAATAAAATGAGTGTCAGTATGGCGCCAAGCCCTGCCGAAGGCAGCCCCGATAAAATGGTAACCGGGTGAATAAAACTCTCATACAGCATACCAAGGATGATGTAGATCACCACAATCGAAATCAGCAGGAGCATACCCTGGCCTGCCGAGGAGTCCTGGAAGGCCTGCGCCGTGCCCTGGAAGCTGGTTACGATGCTTGACGGCAGCTTCATCTCATTTTCCACCCGCTTGATATTGTCTACAGCATGGCTGAGCGAATAGCCCTTGGACATGTTAAACGAAATGGTTACGGCAGGTAGCTGTCCCTGATGGTTAACCGATAGCGGGCCTGTACCGCGAATCAGCGTAGCGATAGAATCGAGCGGCACCAGCGTACCTTGGTTACTTCTTACAAACAGATTGCGTATATCTTCCGGCGATTGCTGGCTTTCCGGCGGTACTTCCAGGATCACCTGATAGTCGTTGGAGGGGGTAAAGAGCGTGGCTACCTGCGCCGTGCCAAACGCAGAGTATAGCACCTGACGCACGTCGTCATAGCTGATACCGAGACTGGCGGCTTTTTCCTGGTCGAGTTTCACGCGTGCTTCTAAGCTGCGCAGCTGCAAATCGCTGGTGACGTCTTCGAAGCCGGGAAGCTTGCCAATGGACTTTTCAAGCTTGGCTGCCCAGTCATACAGTTCCTGAAGGTTGTTGCCCTGCAGCGTATACTGATAAAGACTTTTGCTCAGTCGTCCGCCGATCTGCAGGTTCTGCACAGGCTGCATGAATACGCTGAACCCTTCGATGGCAGAGAGTTTTTTGCGCAGTCCCTGGATCACTTCGTTGGCATGCGGGCGCTCGCCATGTGGTTTAAGGCCAAAGAAAATGCGTCCGGAGTTCAGCGAACCTCGGCCACCGCCAATAGCGTAAAATACGGTCTGCACAGACGGGTCGGCGCGCACGATCTCAGCAGCGCGTTTTTGTTTTTCCAGCATGGCTTCGTAGGAAATGTCCTGCGCTGCTTCCGTGGAGGCAAACACAAAGCCCGTATCTTCCAGCGGGAAGAAGCCCTTAGGGGTAACGGCAAAGGCAAAAACCGTGACAAAGACGCTCGCAATCGTAACCAGCAGGGTAATAAAGCGGTGGCGCAGAACGACTTTAAGTGTGCGCTCATACAGGCCCAGCATGGCGGAAAAACCCTTCTCAAGCTTCCTGGCATATTCAGGTTCTTGTGCATGGTGCTGCACTGGCTTCAGCCAGCGGCTGCAAAGCATGGGGGTGAGGGTAAGCGATACAAAGCCAGACACCATGATAGCGATACTGATGGTGACGGCAAATTCATGGAACAGCCTGCCCACCACGCCGCCCATAAACAGCACGGGAATGAATACTGCCACCAGTGATAAGGTGATGGAAATAATGGTGAAGCCAATTTCCTTGGAACCCTTGATGGCCGCTTCAAATGGCTCCATGCCTTCTTCAATATAGCGCACAATATTTTCCAGCATTACGATGGCGTCGTCTACGACAAGGCCCACGCACAGGGTAAGTGCCAGCAGCGATACGTTGTTGATGGAAAAGCCCATAAGCGCCATGCCGCCATAGGTGGCAATAATCGCCAGCGGCACGGTAATGCTGGGAATGATAGTGGCCGACATTTTACGCAGGAACAGGAATATCACCATGATGACCAGCACCACGGTAAGCTGTAGGGTAAACTGCACGTCATTTACCGATTCACGGATAGAGACCGAGCGGTCGAACATAGGGGTGAGCGATACCGAAGGTGGCAGCTGGTCACGAAACTGCGGCAGCAATGCGCGTACTTTGTTGACGACGTCAATGGTATTAGCGTCGGGCTGGCGCTGCACGGCGATGACCACGGAGCGCGAGCCGTTGATGTTACCGGTAGAGCGTAAATCCGCCACTGAATCGGTGACCTTGGCAATGTCCTGCAGGCGCACAGGCGCGCCATTGCGCCAGGTGACAATCAGAGGCCTGAAGCCATCGGCGTTTTCAGGCTGGCCGGTTACTTTCAGGTTGAACAGCTGGCGGCTGCCGCTGATAAGGCCGACCGGTGTGGTCGATGCTGCATCGCGGATGGCATCTTGTAATTCGGAAAAGCTGAGGTCATGCGCAGCAACGGCTTTGGGGTCGGCCTGAATACGCACGGCATATTTCTGTTCGCCGTAAATCTGCACCTGCGCGACGCCCGGCAAGGTAGATATACGCTGGGACAGCATGGTGTCGGCATATTCATTGACCTGTGATATAGGCATGCTGTCAGACGATACGGCGACGAACAATACCGGCTGGTCTGCAGGGTTTACCTTGCGGAAAGACGGCGGTGTGGTCATTTCCTCGGGCAGGCGGCGCTGGGTAGCGGAAATCGCGGTCTGTACGTCTAGGGCAGCGCCGTCAATATTGCGGTCGAGGTCAAACTGAAGGGTGATTTGTGTATTGCCCAGGAAGCTGGTCGACGTCATCGAGGTGATGCCGGCAATCGTCGAAAACTGGCGTTCAAGCGGTGTTGCGACCGATGCCGCCATGGTTTCCGGGCTTGCGCCGGGCAGGCTTGCTGATACCTGGATCGTCGGAAAATCGACGCGGGGCAGGGCGCTGACCGCCAGGCTGCGATAGCCTGCAAAACCGCCTACCACAATGGCGGCCATCAGCAATGTGGTAAATACAGGCCGCCTTATGCAAAATTCCGAAATATTCATGCTTAGTTGCCGCTATCGTTAGATGAAGGCGCGGGCCTGGCCGCAATCTGAACAGGTGATCCATCAATCAGGCGCAGCA
>JAGVKI010000295.1 GCA_020050695.1 Alphaproteobacteria bacterium
CCATCAGCACCCACCAGTAACCTGCAACTAAGCTGAGATTTGTCTTTTAACGTGAGCGTCAAATGCGCGTCGCTACGCTCAATGCTGTCTACCATGTTGCGTTCGAGCACAGTAAGGGTTGGCAGTTCTGCTATCGACTTTTGCAACGCATGGCGGATATAGCGGTTCTCTACAATATAGCCAAACGGTTCGCTGCCAACTTCATGATGGTCATAATGCAGGAATACGGGTGCATAGCTGTCTGACACGCGAATGTCATGAATGGGCTGCGCATGCTCAGCCATGGCCTGCCATGCACCAATACCGCTTAATATATGTTTTGAACCCAGTGCAATGGCGCTCACGCGTCCGTCGAATGTGGCTTCCAGTTGTGCGGGCATCGTGCCGCGTTCAAACATCACGGTGCGAAGGCCAGCGCGTGCCAGCGCTACTGCCAGCGTCATGCCGACCATGCCACCGCCTTGTATGGCTACATCATATGTCTGAATTGTTGTCATTGGACTACTATAGGAACTGCGATGGGATTTTCGAGTGATTTATGTGATTAAAATTTGAGCAGCGTTATTTAGAATGCACAAAAAATAATCATACGAAAGGGGTAAAAAACCTCTGGAATACGCTGATTTGCTTGATAAAAGGCTTTGGCATGCTTCTTGTTATATATATGGCGTTTCGGCGTAACTGATTATTTTTACGTCTTTGTAAACGTCCTGCGACTTTTGGGCTGGGTTTTTAAACCCGGCCCCTTTTTTTATCTAGTGCTGCCGGTGCGTGATTTCGCTTATGCCAAGATCGTAGCATACGCTTGAGAGTGCTTTTTGCACATCTGCAAGGTATCCGCCAAATTGCCTGGAACTGGAATAGCTGTCGCGTTCGTCTTGGGCGGTATATTCGTTCTGCGTCAATTTACGCACACGATATTCCCAGTACTCATCGCCATCAGGAGACAGTAATTCTTCGGGCATAGCGCTAATGCGTCCCGGCCTGTTAGCCTCCACGATGATCAATGTCTGGCGTATCAGGGAATCTATCGTAACTTTGCCCATGCTTAGCGCGTGTTTATCCTGGAAAGTGAGAGCGTCAGGCCCCTGTTTGGCAAGTATGTTAAGTGCGCAGCGCAGTGATTTCATCTCAGTAACAATAGACGTGCTACCATACTGGCTTAGAAGTTGGATTTGCCCACCATTATCCTGATGGCTCTGTGCAATGCTGATGGAGATACGTAATGCATCATCCAGACCGCCATAGTTATCCCACCCGCGGGAGGGGGATTTAAATAGCAAACGACCGGCAAGTTCCTTCGCTGCTACCGGTCTATGAACTAAGGCTTTACCATCGTATGTACCATCTAGCATACGCACTGCCCTTCCTGCACTAGGCGTTAAAGGCAGTATAGCGTTAGTTTATTGCAAATTTATGAATGGATAGCGGAAATTCCATATGCCAATCACTGTTTTTGGCGCTATATAACGTATAAATAGCCCCAGAAAGTGCCTATGACCCTGAAAATTGTTACCTGGAACGTTAATTCCGTCCGCATTCGCACCGGCCTGCTCAAGCGCCTGGCTGATGAATCCAATCCCGATATTATCTGCCTGCAGGAGACCAAGGTGGAGGATATTTCTTTCCCGCTGGAGGCGCTTCGTGCGCTCGGCTATCCGCATATTCTTTTCAGCGGCCAGAAAAGCTATAACGGCGTTGCCATTCTCTCCAAGGTGCCTTTGGAGCCTCTGGGCTGTATGGAAATGGCAGGCAGTATGGATAAACGCCATATCGGCGCGCGCCTTCCTGGCGGCGCGGAACTGCATAACTTCTATGTACCGGCAGGCGGCGACATACCTGATCCGGTAGCGAACCCGGCTTATGGATTTAAGCTGCGCTTTGTTGAACAAATGACCGACTGGTCGAAGCAGTATGAAAAAGATAAACGCGGCAAAACTATCATTGTGGGTGATTTCAACATTGCTCCCCTGCCCGACGATGTCTGGTCGCATAAACAGCTTCTGGGCGTGGTAAGCCATACCCCTGCGGAAGTAGAGCGCCTGGATGCGCTTAAGGACGCGCGCAATTGGTGCGATACGGCTCGCCATTTCGTGGAACCCACGCAAAAGCTGTATAGCTGGTGGAGTTACCGTAACCGTGACTGGCGTAAATCAGACCGTGGCCGCAGGCTTGACCATATATGGGTAACGCCGGACTTGAAACCTGCCCTCAAAGGCAGCCAGACACTTAAAGACGTGCGCGACTGGGAAGGTCCTTCTGACCATGTACCTGTTATGCTCACTATTTCCTTGTAAGGATATAAAATGACCACATCGCAGCAGATTGCCGATACACTAAGCAAAATTACTTTCAACAGTGATGGCCTTGTGCCGGTTGTTGCCCAGGATGCCATCAGCAGCGAAGTGCTTATGATGGCGTGGATGAACCGTGAAGCTGTAGAAGAGACGCTGACCACCGGCAGGGTATGCTACTGGTCACGCTCGCGTCAGTCGTTGTGGCGCAAGGGCGATACGTCAGGCCATACGCAGGCGCTCACAGAGTTTTATGTGGATTGCGATGGGGATACGCTGCTCATAAAGGTAAACCAGGTCGGGGCGGCATGCCACACTGGCGAGCGCACCTGCTTTTTTACCAAAATTCTTTAATTGCGTTTCGCTTTCTGCGTAGCGTCCTTAGGGGCGGCCCCTGCTGCCTTCTTCTCATTATTTGAAGATGGGTTTTTAATAGGCAATTGCAGATTAGGAATAAAATCAGGCGCGGCCAGCGGCCCCTTTACCCGGATAGGGTAATTGACCATATTTCCTGCACCCGCTGAACTATTCAGCTTAATAACTTTTTGTGGGGTGAGCAGGTAATCGATGTTGTAATTAGCAAAATCAATTTTCCCGTTTCCGCTGAATTTCAGGAAGCGTGAGTCAGCTAGCATGTCGCTATTTACAAGCACGCCATCTTTAATGATGAAATTAGCATTAAGCGTATCAAACTCCGTTGAATGCTTGGATGTACCACCTACTTTGAATGCCTGCGGTATGTTCCTGAACATAGTGGACAAGTCGGCACCTTTTATGCGCCCCCCCTTGGTATTAAGAATGCCGTTACCATCAACAGACGATACGAGTTGATGCAGCGTGTCGCCTTCTGCCTTCAGGTTAAGCAGCAGGTTGCTTCTGCCATGAAGACCGCGAATTCCTAACCAGTATGTCATTATAGAGTCAAGGTTCGTATTGCTCAGGTTCGTGACACTGCTCCACTTATAAGGCACCTGGCTATAATCAAGGCCGATGCTTACAGTGCCTTTGCCGGAATACATTTCCATATCGGTAATATTGAATTCTGCAGCTTTATCTTTTGTAATAAGCTGCACTGTGCCCCTGCCGAATTTTATATCATTGAGGGAAAGCTGTTTTGTCCGCAGGGTAATGTTGGATTCAATTAATCCAAGTGCATCCAGCTTAAAGGGCTTTGCAGACCAGATTGAATGCCCTTTTTCAGCATCCTGCAGATCACTCAGGGGGGATGCCAGCATATTCGCGGGGCGAGGTGCTGGAAAGAGTGATGTAAAATCTGCCTGTTTCAGTTCAAGATCCATGACCAGAGATGGAATCTGCGAACTATATCTAAATTTTGTATTGCTTCGCCCCTTCAGTTTATCGAGCTGGAAGTTACCGATAAAATTACAATAGCTACGCGTACATTCCATACTTTCTGCATTAAACGAGAACTCTAGTGGCGATACTATCGAATCAAATGGCGCGTACTCGCTAAGCCATGGCAGAATGTTACGCAAGGAGGTAGCTACAAGGTTAGCGCGTCCGGTGTATGTATCGCGCTCAATGCTTCCGGTAAGACCCAGGCTATAGGTTCTGCTGGCATAACTGATTTTAATGGAACTACGTTCCCTGCTTTCAAAGGCACGCTTATTACTCGCGCTCATGTACCAGTCTATCGCATCATGGTTCCAAAATCCTGAACCCTTCAGGTTAACACCTTCGTCGCCCTGATTGACTATGATAGTGTTGTTGATTGCTGTGAAGCTATATTGCTGCGGACTGGCTTCATCCATATAGTTGATGGCACTATCGGTAAGCACAAGTTCCGGCGGTAATACGCCAAAAGGAATAGATTTAATAAGGTACATCACCTGTTCGAAATTGTTATAGGTGGTATCTTTATTTTCCTTTTGCCATTTTTTCAGGCCGGCTTGCTGGTCTTTAAACAGCCAGTTCGGCCCGCCCTGATTGTTTATGTATAAATTGAAGTTTGCATCGACCAGTTGCACATACTGGGCCTCAATTTGGGCTTGCAGCAATTTTGACAGCGAAAAATCAACATGCATTTCTTTGATTTTCGCCAGTGGCACTATGCCGGAATAAGCTGGCGGATTGGAAATCGTTATATTGCTAGCATCTACACCCGGCCATGGGAATACTCGCGCTTTTATATCACCGGCAATGGTTACCTGGCGTCCCAGGCGTTCCTGGGCAGCTACTTTTATCTGCTGCTTTAAATAACTATGCGAATAAAAATGCGGCAACAACAAGCCTGCAATAATAAGAGCAACGAATGCTATTGCAGCGTATCTAAAGTATTTTTTACCGCGAGGTGATATAAGAAAAAGATAAACGCGCTTTAGTAGTAATTCTATTTCCATGAGTCTTTCCCTTGCTGGCCACGATGGATCAGATAATGGTCTGCAAGTACGCAAGCTAGCATAGCTTCGCCAACTGGTACAGCGCGGATTCCTACGCAAGGATCGTGCCGTCCTTTAGTGACGATGGTAGTATTCTTTCCATCTTTGGTAACGGTCTCTACCGGAGTGAGGATGGAACTGGTCGGTTTCACTGCGAAGCGTGTAACGATCGGCTGGCCAGTGGAGATGCCACCAAGGATACCACCTGCGTGATTAGATAAAAATTCCACGCTGCCTTTTTTCATGCGCATACGGTCGGCATTTTCTTCGCCGTGCAGTGCGGCAGCCGCAAAGCCATCGCCGATTTCTACGCCTTTGACGGCATTGATGCTCATCATGGCGGTTGCAATATCGGCATCGAGTTTTTTGTATAGGGGGGCGCCCCAGCCTACCGGCACACCTTCAGCAACCACTTCAATGACTGCGCCAACGGACGAACCGTTCTTGCGAATTGCATCGAGTTTTTTTGCCCAACGTGCAGCCGCTTTAGCATCGGGACACCAGAACGGATTATTGTCGATCTCTTTCCAGTTCCAGTTTTTACGGTCGATAGCATCGTCGCCCATTTGCACCATGGCGCCGCGAATGGTGATTTTCTTGCCAAGAATTTTGCGGGCAATGCCGCCAGCAGCTACGCGCATAGCGGTTTCGCGTGCGGAAGAACGCCCGCCGCCGCGATAATCACGGATTCCATATTTTTCAAAATATACGTAATCGGCATGGCCTGGACGGAATTTCTCTGCGATCTCCGAATAGTCTTTCGACTTCTGGTCTTCGTTGACAATCATCAGGCTGATGGGGGTGCCGGTGGTTTTGCCTTCGAATACACCGGAGAGAATTTTGACCGTATCGCTTTCCTTGCGCTGCGTTGTATAGCGTGACTGCGCAGGCTTGCGTTTATTGAGAAAGCCCTGCAGATCATTTTCACTAAGGGAAATAAGCGAAGGAACGCCGTCTACCACGCATCCGATGGCTTCACCGTGGCTTTCGCCCCATGTCGTAAAGCGGAACATGTGGCCAAAGCTGTTAAAGCTCATACGGTCGCAATATCGGGTGCATCCACCCTTTTCATACCGACCACATGATAGCCGGAATCGACATGCATGATTTCACCCGTCGTGCCCTGCCCTAATTCAGACAGCAGGTACAGGCCAGCGCCGCCTACATCTTCAATCGTAGTATTGCGGCCAAGCGGTGAGTTATATTCATTCCATTTAAGGATATAGCGGAAGTCGCCAATGCCCGACGCTGCAAGCGTTTTAACAGGGCCAGCAGAAATAGCGTTCACGCGGATATTGTCAGGGCCCAGATCAGCGGCCAGGTAGCGCACGCTTGCTTCCAGTGCGGCTTTAGCAACACCCATAACATTATAATGAGGCACCACACGCTCTGCTCCTAGATAGCTAAGGGTCAGCAGGCTGCCACCGTTTGGCATCATGGCGCTTGCGCGCTGGCAGAGAGTGGTGAAAGAGAAGCAGGAGATGTTCATCGACAGCAGGAAGTTGTCGAGGCTGGTATCTACATATTTGCCTTTAAGTTCATTCTTGTCGGAATAGGCAATGGCATGAACCAGAAAGTCCATGCTGCCCCATTCCTTTTTCAGCGTGGAAAATACGCTGTCCATGCTGGCTGCGTCAGTGACATCGCAAGGCAATATAAGCTTGGAGCCGACTGATTCAGCCAGTGGACGGACGCGTTTTTCAAGCGCCTCGCCCTGATAGGTGAAAGCAATCTCTGCACCTTGTGCAGAAAGATATTTGGCAATGCCCCAGGCGAGTGACTTGTCATTAGCCACGCCCATAATGAGGCCACGCTTGCCAGCCATCAACGAGCCCTTAGGCGCGCCGATCTCTTTTACTTCTTCATTCATCAGGTAAGCGCAATCAACTTATTGAACGATTTTCCAGCTACCATCCGGCTGACGGCAAGCCTTGCCGTAACCTTCTTCACGCTGGCCACCCACATTGATGGACTGCGTGTATTCGCGGCAGTACTGGCCGTTCGCGTTCTGGTAGTAATTAGATGGGGTAATGGTGCCCGAGTTGCCGCTCTGCGGATTCTGCCATGGCAGGCTCTGGCCTGGCTGTGCAGTTTCAAGTGCCTGCTGGGAAGCCTGGTGATAAGCAGCGCGGTCAGCGTTATCGAGCGACTGGCCGATGGAGTTACCAAGCAGACCGCCAAGCAGTGTGCCACCAATGATCGCAGCAGTGCGGCCTTTGCCACCACCGATGTTGCTACCGATGATACCGCCGCCGATAGCACCGCCTACCGTGCCGATATCCTGTTTGTTGATACCGCCGCCGCTCATAACACCGCGGCCTGGAGGGCCGCCCTGTTGGCATGCTGTCAGCATCGAAACAGCTATAATAACTGCAAGAATTTTGGTGGTTTGCATATGGATTATCCTTAAGTTTTTTGTTAAGACCGCCCCAGTTGGGGTACCGAGGGGGAAATATTTTATGCCCCATCTATTCCACAAACTTACCCGATTGGCAACTACCAAGACATGTCTTCCGGGTTAAAAATGCGTAATTTATGCATAATTTACACCGGGTAGGGTGGCGGGTGTCTGCGTAACAGCTGGATAAATCTGGACACATGCATAGTTACGTATGATTTTTATTAATTACTCCTTTATGCTCTGCTAAAATCCCAGTCTTTGAACAGGTGTAAATATTATGAATATATCGGCTAAAACCGGACATGTGTCATTGGTTGGCGCAGGCCCGGGCGATCCCGACCTGCTGACGATTAAGGCATTAAAGGCAATACAATCCGCAGATGTCGTGGTGTATGACCGCCTGGTGGCCGATGGCATCGTGGCGCTGATTCCCGAGACGGCTGAGCGCATTTTTGCAGGAAAATCCTGCAAGAAAAAAGCAATGACACAGGATGAAATCAACGCGCTTTTAGTAGAACTTGCAGGCAGGGGCGCGCATGTGGTGCGCCTTAAAGGCGGTGACCCCCTTCTCTTTGGGCGTGGCGGCGAAGAGGCGCTGGAACTGGTGAGGCACGGAATTGCCTTTGAAATGGTGCCGGGTATTACATCGGCGCAGGGCTGTGCGGCTTATGCCGGTATTCCCCTTACCCATCGCGGCCTGGCAACGGGGGTGCGTTTTATCACGGGGCACCGTACTGCTCCCGAAGAAGCGCAAATGCCCCTGGAACTGAACTGGGCAAGCCTGGCTGACCCGGAAACGACACTTGTTATATATATGGGGCTGGCCAATCTCGAAATTATTACCGCGCAGCTTATAAAGCATGGGCTGGCGGCAAATACCCCGGCAGCTGCAATTGAACAAGGCACAACCAGCGCGCAAAAGCTGCTTACGGCAACGCTTGCGGATATAGCCCAAAAAGTAGTTCAGGCAGCCTTCGAGCCTCCTACCCTTATTATTATTGGAAAAGTCGTATCATTGGCGGAAAGTCTGGCCTGGTTTGTCAACCAGCTACCTGACAATAATCAAAAAAATGTGAAATATTTCACAGAATTGTCACATTAATCTTATTGTCAGTTTACGTTGCCCATTATAAGATTTTCAGTGTCCTCAATCTGATTCACAGGTGATTTTTCAATGCCTAGCAAACAGGCCGTTACCAAGCAGTATCTAAATACGCATGATGATTCATTGCGTGAAGATGCCCTGCATGAAGCGGCTGAAACCAAAAAACGCTGGCAGACCTTCTTAGAAGGCGTTTCTTCGGTAACCAAGCTGATCACCGGGCCGCTATTTGCGGTTGGCGGTGCTGCCACCCTGGCTGCCCTGGCTACAACTCCTGTAGTGCCAATGGCCCTTGGCATAGGTCTGCTGGTTGCTGCCAGCCTGTCATTGGTAACCGCCGTGACCTCTGGTTATGCGCTTGAGTCCATTGAACGTGCTAATCAGGTTCAGATCGCTGATACCAAGGCAAAAATGCACGCCCAGCACATGGTGCAGGAAATCAAAAGCAACGGCCTGTGTATTGTGCCTGAAAAAGAACTCGATGCGCTGCGCGAGCACAGCGCCAGCTGTAGCCACGATAAAAATGATTCGAACAAGAAAGACTGGACGCAGCGTATCCAGACGGCGGAACTAAATGAAGCTGGCCAGCGTTCCGTACACTAAGCTACGGTTTTTTTAGCCCGTACAGATTTCCACACCACTATAATAAACATGACGCCGCCAATGATGGCGAGCAGCCCGCCCCACTCCATCACACCCATAGCAATTTTCAGGTTGAGCGGCGCGCCCGAAAGCCCGCCCGGTGTTTTACGCAGCACACCATAGCCGCCTGACCAGGCAAGGCCCGATACATGCATGATCTGCCCGATACCGCAGATGATGGGCTGCCAATACGCCAGTTTGGTCGATGACATGTCCTTATAGCCAAACAGTGGCAGCAGCACGTAGGTTGCGCCCATGAACGCCAGCGTGATCGCTACAATCGAACCATGGTAATGCGCAGGTACCACCACGTTTTCCTCGCGGATCATACCGCCGATGAAGCCGCCAAACAGGAATAGCAGCACTGACATAATAAGCGCTGACCATAATGCATTTTTCTGGCCTGCCAACCTGGCGCGCATTTTCCATAAAAACGGTGTGAGCATCAGCCCCATGATGGCAGGTGCAATGCCGCCTGCGATAATCATTTGCCATGTGAAGAACTGACGGTGCTCCATGGAATACACGTCATATAACACATAGGCCAGCGGCGCGGCAAACGCAGCGACCAGCCCAACACCGAACAACAGGTATAACGGCTTTTCAGGGAATTTAAATTCAGGCTGCAATGCATGTGCCAGCAGCAGCCAGCATACCATCACGCACTGGGTATGTATGAATTGCAGCACATGGCCGCCGCCCCAGAACATCATGTCGTAATATTGCTCACCGTCTATTTCAGGCGGCATCTGGAAATACGACCAGATGAAGCAAACCAGCGCCATAGCGCCAATCAGGCCGGAAGAAAAAAGTGCAAACTGCAGCGGTGGGTTAAACCAGGTGCTGTAATGTTTTGCAGTAAGCAAACGGCAGAGCATCAGCAGCATGCCGGACAATAATAGCGAGAGCCCGATAAAAAATAATGGGCTCATGATAACAGGTATATAATTGCTTTTAAGGGCTTCGCCGTTTGGGTCAAAGGCCGATAGGGTAATGGCCAGCATGCCGACTGCAAAGCAGCCAAGCGCGGCCTCTTCCATGTAAGCAAGCCATGAGCGGCTGGCCGACGCAATCAGGCTCCACAGCATGAACGCCATGGAAAGAAACCATACCAGCACCAGCAGATCAACATGCACCACCAGCGCCTTGGTGAACATATTGGCAAATACGGGCATATCAGTAAGTGAGCCGCCGCGCGCAATCACCAGCACAATGGCAAACAGGCCGGGAACCGCCAGGGCGCTTACGCCAAGCAGCATCCACCAGCGTGCAATATAGCCGGTAAACATGCCGGGGCGCGGGTCTGGAAATGGCAATACCTGATGTTGGGCAGCGGAGGATTTTGGCATTGTCTGACCTGTATTATGTGATAAAACACGGGGAGAGTAGTAATAGTGCCCGGTTTATACCAGAAGAAAATATGACGCCCCTGCTCCTGCGTGACCAGAAACCGATAGCGATATGGCTTGCTGCCTGCGCGCTACTTATTATCGCCATGGTAATGCTGGGGGGCTACACGCGCCTTTCCGGTTCCGGTCTTTCCATCACCACATGGAAACCTATCCATGGCAGCATACCACCGCTTGATGATGCGCAGTGGCTCGAGGAATTCGACGCCTACAAGGCAAGCCCTCAATACCAGAAAGTCAATATGGGCATGAGCCTGGATGAGTTCAAAAGCATCTTCTGGCCAGAGTTCCTGCACCGTTTGCTTGGCCGTTTGATCGGCATGGTGTTTTTTATTCCACTCATTATATTTTCGCTTCGCCGCAGCATGACACGCAGCTTTACCTGGCGGCTGGTAGGCATATTCGCGCTTGGTGGCCTGCAAGGGCTGATGGGCTGGCTGATGGTAAAAAGCGGGCTGGTGGACATGCCGCGCGTAAGCCACCTGCGCCTTGCCGCGCATCTTGGCCTGGCGCTGCTGATCTTTTCCCTGATTCTCTGGGCGCTGCTGGATATTCTACAACCGGGGCGTACTAAAGCGCCGCCAAATAGTGCCACCAGTTGGTACAAATTTTGGCTTTTCTTAGTTGCTGTCCAGCTACTATTGGGAGCGTTTATGGCTGGCCTGCGCGGGGGGCTTATTTATAACACCTACCCAACCATGGATGGCCAGTGGATACCAGATGGGATTCTATCTATGTCGCCGATATATATAAATTTTATTGAAAATATTGCCCTTGTTCAGTTCATGCACCGCACACTCGCGCTGCTTGTGGCCGGAGGGTTCTTATTCTGGTGGTATTCACATAAGCAATATGTTAAAAACAGGGCCCAAGATAGTAAAATATTGGGCAGGGGTTGCATAGGAGTTGCGCTTATCATAGCCGTCCAGTTCACGCTTGGTGTGCTGACGCTGCTATATCAGTCCCCGCTAATGCTTGCATTACTGCACCAGATCGTAGCCGTGGTTTTACTGGCTTATGCGCTGATGTTACTGCATATACAGTTATACCCGGGCAAAGAAGCTTTATGACGATCAATTACGAATCATTTTTTGAACAAAGCATCGAAAAACTGAAAAAAGAGGGTCGCTACCGCGTATTCAATGATCTTGAGCGCAAGGCAGGCTCTTTCCCGCTGGCAAAAAGCAACATGACTGGTCGCAATGTCACCGTATGGTGCAGCAACGACTATCTGGGCATGGGGCAGCACCCAAAAGTTATCACCGCTATGGCAGAAGCCATTGGCCGCTTAGGCACGGGCGCTGGCGGTACGCGCAATATTTCCGGCAACCACCATGCTATCGTAAAGCTTGAAGAAACACTTGCTCAGCTGCATGGCAAGGAAGCCGGCCTCGTATTTACCTCAGGCTACATCGCGAATGAAGCATCGCTTGGCACGCTCTGCTCGATGCTGCCGAACTGCGTTGTCTACTCTGATGAATTCAACCACGCGTCGATGATTCATGGCATACGCGGCAGCAAAGCTGAGAAGCATATTTTCCGCCATAACGACCTTGAGCATCTGGAAGAACTGCTCAAAGCCGCTGACCCTGATCGCCCGAAAGTAGTGGCGTTTGAGTCGGTCTATTCCATGGACGGCGATATTTCCCCTATCGGCGATATTTGCGACCTGGCTAAAAAATATAACGCCATCACCTACCTTGACGAAGTTCATGCGGTGGGCATGTATGGCACGCACGGCGCAGGCGTTGCTGAGCGCGACGGCGTAATGGATAAAGTAGATATTATCCAGGGCACCCTTGGTAAGGCATATGGCGTAATGGGTGGGTATATTACCGGCTCCACGCCACTGATCGATATGATCCGCTCCTACGCTCCGGGGTTTATTTTTACGACCGCCCTTCCCCCTGCGCTTGCCGCTGGCGCTAATGCCAGTATCCGTCACCTGATGGAAAGCGACGAAGAACGCAAAGCGCAGCAATATAAAGTGCAGGTGCTAAAAGACATGATGCATAAGGCTGGCCTTCCTGTCATGCCGACCATGAGCCATATCCTGCCTGTACTGGTAGCTGATCCTGTGCGCTGCAAGCAGGCATCGGACATGCTGCTCAATCAGTTTGATATTTATGTGCAGCCGATCAATTTCCC
>JAGVKI010000319.1 GCA_020050695.1 Alphaproteobacteria bacterium
AAAATCTCGAGTTTGAACTGGTCAATGAAAACCCATGGGATCGCAAGCTGGACTTCTTTGCCGCCAACCCTGCGGGCGAACTGCCGGTGCTGGTCGAAGAAAACGGCACCGTGGTTTCCGGGGCCTATGCGATTTCCGAGTATCTCGAAGAAACCTACCCGGATATGAACCTGATGGGCATTACGCCAGCCGAGCGCGCTGAAGTGCGCCGCCTGATCGACTGGTTCGACCATAAATTCGACTATGAAGTAACGCAGAATATTTTGTTCCAGAAGGTATTTAAAAACTACTTCCACGGCGGCGAGCCGGATTCCTCTGCCATTCGCGCCGGTAAGAACCATTTTTTCTACCATCTTGATTATATCGGCTACCTGTCCAACGAACGTTATTTCCTGGCAGGCGACGTGCTGACACTGGCAGATCTTGCCGCAGCGGCGCATCTTTCCGCGCTCGATTACCTGAGCGATATTCCGTGGGACTATAACCCGGCTGCGCGTAACTGGTATTCGCTGATCAAATCGCGCCCAAGCCTGCGCTGCATATTATCCGAGCGTGTACGCGGTGTACGCCCGCCAGTGTACTACGAGAATCCTGATTTCTAAGATGTCTTCCATCAAAGACAGTATCAGGGCGCAGGCTCTCGCGCTTGGCTTTGACACGGTCGGATTTGCTGCACCTGTTTTGCGTGATGATGCACAAACCGGGCTGCTCGAATTCATCGCCAGCGGCCATCATGGCGACATGCAATGGATGGAAGATAAAGCCGACAGACGCGCCGATCCCAAAACACTCTGGCCGGATGTGCGCTCGATCATTGTGCTGGGACATAATTACGGCCCTGATTTTGACCCCATGGAAAAGCTGAAGCACAAAGACATCGGCGTTATTTCGTCTTATGCGCTTAATCAGGACTATCACGATGTGATCAAGAAGCGCTTAAAGCAGCTTGGACGCTGGCTATGCGAAACCTATGGCTGCGAGATCAAAGTGTTCGTCGATACCGCGCCGGTGATGGAAAAACCACTCGCGCAGCAGGCAGGCATTGGCTGGCAGGGCAAGCATGCCTGCGTCGTCAGCCGCGAATTCGGCTCATGGCTGTTTATCGGCAATATATTTACCACGCTTGAACTTGAGGCAAATGACGCAGAGATCGACCATTGCGGCAACTGCACACGCTGCATGGATATATGCCCTACCCAAGCCTTCACCGCTGAGCGTAAACTCGACGCGCGCAAATGCATTTCCTACCTGACCATTGAACATAAAGGCCAGATACCGCTGGAATACCGCAAAGCGATCGGCAACCGTATTTATGGTTGCGACGACTGCCTTGCCGTTTGCCCATGGAATAAATTTGCGCAGGTCGCCAAGGAAATGGCCTACCACCCGCGCAAAAATCTTGAAGCGCCGCTACTAAAAGAACTGGCACAGCTTGATGATGTTTCATTCCGCCAGATGTTTTCCAAGTCACCCGTAAAGCGTATTGGCCGCGACCGTTTTGTGCGCAATGTGCTGGTTGCTATTGGCAATAGCAGCGATAACTCCCTGCTTCCTGTCGCGCGCAGCCTGCTGGCCGATCCCAATCCCCTCGTGAGTGAAATGGCTAGCTGGGCCATGGAAAGTTTGGCCGCAAAATAAAATATGCTTAAATATCAGCATATAAATTGATTTATCCTTCCCGTATCCACCGAAGAAAATTAATGAATATTAAGCCTTAGCCCTATATTCTAATAGGCAAGAAACGACCATTACACGCAGGATAAGCCTTTCAAATGGCAGACAAGAAGGTCGCAAACAGCTGGGCAGAAAAAACCGGAAGCACCAACGCGCAGCCGCGCATGGTATTTTCTGACCATATGATCGTGTTTGCTACCACCGGTGCGCGCACTTCGCTTACTCCCGAACGCTTATACGACGATGGTTTTAACCAGCCGAACCAACCTATCTATATCGTTGGCCCTGAAGATTTACGCCCGGAGAATCATGAAAAATTAAAAGCGATACTTGCGGCGAAAGTCGCGGAGGCCAAAAAGCTGCCCTTCAGCGAGCGCGAGCGCAAAGAAATGAAAGAGACATTTACTAAAAGCGTCATCCTTGAGGCCGTTCTTCATGAGCCGCTGCTGATGATAGAGCATTTCTCGCCTCAGGTAGAATTGCTGCAGGAAACATACGGCAGCGCAAAGAGCATGGCACAAGTTGCCACCCTCAAGGCCGACAATATGTTCAGCCCTTACCGGGCAACCGAAATTATCCGCAACAGCCTCAATGATGATATTGAAATATACAAACAAACCAAGGCACTGTTTCGCAAGCATGGAAAGCAGGCGGAATTTGAACAGATAGAAGCAGAAATTGCACTTGATGAGTTTTCCCGCAAATTAAACCACCTCAATATGGATGATGCGCAAAAACAAGCCATCATGAAGCAATCGGTGCATATCACCCGCAACGCCGAAGGTAAGCAGCGGCTTTCGGTGGATGTAAATCCACTGAGTAAACTCTATCATCAATATATCAACGAAAACTATGCCGACCTGGATAAGGTAATCAATGATGCACGCAGCATGATGGTGGAAATGGCTAAAGACGAAACCGCCGATCCCTTTGCCCAGACGATTGAAGAACATGCCATGTCAGAACGAATACAGTCCATCGCGCAAAAAGACATACGCGCAAAACCGGTAGTACTGGCCGGATATAATGACCCAAATCTTTTAATCATTGTCGATAGTGAGTCTAACGGCCGCTATGTAGGGCGCAGTTACCCTGGTCAAAATATGATACAGGTGATTTGCTCAAGAAAAGTGCTCAATAATTTTGACCACACGGTGCGCGAAGAACTGATGCACCAGGGCGTGGACAAGATATATAAAAATTTCAGCCTGCCCTACGTCGACGACACGGATATGCGTAGGGAATTACTGGAAACCGCCATGAAGCACGATATGAAAAGCAGGCGTGAATACAGCCTGCTCGGGCTTAGCAGAAATTCAAACTATGATGTCCGTGACCATGTCAGCATGCAGCAGGAAGTCCCTGTAAAGGTGATGCTTTATATGGACGATCATGACAGGGACGAGATATGGGGAAAGGGAGCTACACCCTTTGCAGCAACGGAAACCTTTGTAAATGAAGTTGTTATCAAGGATGCCATTGCCTATAACCGTAAGCAGCCGCTACATCATATTGGCGCAGACTACACCCGGGAAACGCGGCCTGTAGACGCCTTATCCAGGCAATTACCCTCTTCGCAACATCGCGCCCTTTAAAAATAAGTACACACTCACTATATCTATACTGCATAACGTAATAAGAAGGAGCCCCTCATGACTAACATCGTAATTTACACCAAAGACTATTGCCCTTACTGCGTAAAAGCAAAAAGCCTGCTCACGCAAAAAGGCCAGAAGGACAACATCACCGAGATCGACATCACGCACGATGAGGCACTCCAACAGGAGATGATTGCGAAATCCGGCGGTCGCCGTACTGTGCCGCAAATCTTTATTGGCGGTACCCATGTCGGTGGATTTGACGACATGCACGCACTCGATAAGGAAGGTAAACTTGATCCGTTATTGGCGTAGCCAAAAGATACAAAACGTATCAATTTTGCAACAGCACTAAGTTTTCTGATTTAATCGCTCAACGACACTACATATAGTTAGTGCATCAATGGTGAATTTTCTGTAAAGATTAATTCGCATTTTAGATAAATTTTACTTTGCCGGGATAACACTGTGGATAACTTGTGTATACCCGGTGAGTAAAAAGAAAAGAGCGAGGCAGATACAGAGTGTTATACCTACAATTCTGGAATTCCTTCTGTAAACAATGGAACGAGCTGGCAACTGAAACCGCCGCTCCCGCCCGCAGCACCGCCACTAAACGCAACTCTCTGCCGCTTGAAGAAAAATACGCATACCTTACCGAGTACGGAACGCAGATACTGTGCTTCCTGGATATTAAAAAGGGCTGCACCTATCTCTCGCGCAATTTTGATACGATCACCGGCCAGTCGAAAAGTGATTTCGAAGGCGAAATATTTTATGACCTGCTCCATGAAGACTATCGCCAGCGCCTTACCGACCTGCTGAGTTCAGGATTTGCTGAGCATTCGCCGTACCCGTTCCGCTGCAAACTACGGCATGCGGACAATAAATATTACTGGTACCTGTTCCTGATTCACCCCAAGCGTGAAGGCAAACCCGGTGAGTTTGTCTGCATCGTTGAGAACATCAACGATAATATGCTGGTACAGAACACCCTTCAAAAAGCAAGGCTGGAAGCCGAACTGGCGCTACGTGCACGCTCTGAATTCCTTGCTAACATGAGCCATGAACTGCGCACCCCACTCAATGCCGTTATCGGTTTTGCGCAAATCATCGAAAGCGGTATTTTTGGCAAAGTCGAGAACCAGCAATATATGGAGTATGTAAAACATATTCATGAAAGCGGTTATGACCTGCTCTCAAAAATCGAAGACCTGCTTGAAATTGCCAGCATTGATGCAGGCCAGGTAACCCTGTCGCAGGAAGAAGTATACGTACATGACATCTTAAACCAGGTAGTGCATGCGCAGTCGCACCACGCCCATGCGGCGCAGGTGAAGCTGGATATTTCGCAGCCGGACAAAGAAATCCTGATGTATGTCGACCGCCTGAAGCTGCAGCATATCCTTGGTCATCTGGTGGCCAACGCTATCCGTTCCAGCCATGTTGGTGGCCGTATCCACCTGGGTGCGAATATCACCAATGACGGCCAGCTGGAAATCAGCGTGCATGATACTGGTATCGGCATGCCGGAAAACAAACTTGGTGCCATTGTTATGGCGCTGCAGGAAGATAATTGCTGGACCACCGGCGATAATCGCAGCATCGGCCTTGGCCTTGCACTCACCCGCGAATTCGTGACGCTCCATGGCGGGCAGGTTCGCATCAACAGCCGCGCAGGCGCAGGCACCAGCGTAACGATTATGCTGCCATCCGCATGCATCCGCTCAAGCTTCGCAAAACGCAGCGAACATACGCTGAAGCAGGCCGTAAGCTAGCGCTACCTGTCATTGCTATTAAAGTGATTTCATTATGGATAAGAAAAAGGCAGCAGCCGATATTATTGCAAAAGCGCTTCCCATGGTGCCTTTTGATGGCTGGAACCAGCAGACCCTAGGTAAAGCAGCTCTGGACGCTGGCTACAAGAAAACCGACGTTATACGCGTGTTTCCCGGCGGCGCTATTGACGCCATTGATGCTTTCCTGAAACAATCCGACCAGGATATGACCGACACGCTTGCCACCTACCATCTGGATAGCATGAAGATCCGCGAACGCATTGCATCCGCCATCCGTATAAAACTGACCGCGCTTGCCCCGCACCGCGAGGCACTGCGCCGCGCTATCGCCATAAATGCCCTGCCCTTTTACTGCCACCGGGGACTAAAGGCTGTCTACCATAC
>JAGVKI010000005.1 GCA_020050695.1 Alphaproteobacteria bacterium
ATATGTGGGGTAAAGAAGTAACTCAGGTCGAGTTCGGGAACTACCTCATCGGATATGCTGACATTGCCGCCAATAGCGCTGATGGAGGCATCTTCATCTGGCAATATACCGACCACACGGCCACGCAGTAGCCAGTCACCCGCCTGCTGCGCATAGGCATCCTGCGGCAGGACCAGAATCAGTAACAGTAGCAGGATATAGTAGTGCATAGAACCTCCAAACTTTAACCAGGCCTCACTATGCGAATAAATGCTCTAGAAATCGTTACCACCAGCAAGATTCCCGGTTGCAAATTGGTAGCGCTTGCCGCCTTTAGATATAATACAATAGCTTAAAAGCATATTGGTTAACATAAATTAATGATTTAATTGACAAACCCTGTGCTTTAACGGATCATTCCAGGGTTAAAGCGTTTCGAGTCTGTTTGATTGATTTGGCGTTTTACGGCTTCGCGCGTTGCGTTGCCGTTTTTTGACAAGCCGCATTACATTGCGCGGCTTTGCAGATGCAGGGTAACCCTGCAGGATTGTAGTATGGAACGGGTTTACGCGTCGTTTGCGGCCATTGAGAAAAAGGGCTTCTCAATTTATTTTGAGCAGCTGGAAGCGTTCATTGCGGTTCCGCAAGGGTGTGAAGTAAATGCTTCCCCCATCGAAGGAACGAGCAACGTATATGCTGTGCCCCGTGGGTACCGCATTCCGGGACTGTACATCAAGAAGGGGGAGCTGATCCTGATGACAGATGCAGCAGGTCAGGGGAAAATTTCCATTTCCCTTTCCACCAAACTAGATCCCACCGAGGGCACTAGTTATTATGTATACCCTGACGGCCACGTTACGCGGCTGAAAGGGGAATAGTTCCACCACTTAATAAACTAAAACCGGCCAATAACTAAAATCGGATAGCCGGATCTAAAGGAACCTCTCCCACAAAGGAAGGTTCCTTAGTTTTTTGTGGGGCAGGAAACTACGATATAGAATCTGAAATGGTGGGACCGAAGGGATTCGAACCCGCATCATCCACAGGTGGGATGATGCTTTTATAATAATAAGGAGGTTTGAAACTCAGTATCCGGGGATACGTTCAGATTTTCCCGAGAGAAAGACAATGGTGGGACCGAAGGGATTCGAACCCCCGACCTAGTGATTAGGAATCACTTGCTCTATCCAGCTGAGCTACGGCCCCACTGCTGCTATATGTAACGCAAGCTGCAATGGTTTCCAGCATTTTTGTGGAAAATAGCGTTAGCGGCTAGCACCGTCGGGCGACTGGTTCCCTTGATAAACACCCAGCATATGGCTACCGGCAGGCTGCTTGATCTGCGGTTTCTTGCCAAATGTATCGGAGCGCAGGCGCTCATAGCGGGCATTTTGCTGCTCCAGCAATATATTGTCAGCATGGTTGCCCTCACCATGGCCCATATGTTCTTCAGCTCTATCCAGCATGAAATCAATTGGCCCCTTGCCGTCAGCACCGCCCAGCACACGGTGGCGTATATTAGCCGATTCAACAAGTAACGCGCGATCCTGAGGGCTATTGAACATATCCAGCAGCTTTTGCGCGCCTCTGGCATGCATGCCAGCCTTGTCGAATTGAGTGGTTGTATCTTCAATGATGCCCTGCAGATCGCTGCCAGTCATGGTGCCAAAGCTGAATCTGTACTTTTTCTTGCCTTCGGGGTCTTCAAGCAGCACTTTTGCCGTTTCCACACGCTCCAGCATCGCTGCGTAGCGGGCGGTCAGGTTGTCAAAAAGCACCTGGTCTTCATGGCGGGCGCTTGGCATCTCCAGCTGCTCTGCAGCCTTGCCCAGGAAATACGTCACAGGGCCGGTATGGTTGCCAGTGCCCAGCACGACCGTCTGAATGGTGGGTGACTCTTCGAGGATTTTAGCGTCGCGCTCGTCTTCAAACATATCCATGACTTTTTTAGCGCCAGCCAGCGGGCTATGCTGGTAATCAATCATCAACTGCTCAACCAGCTGCTGCAATTCACCGCGCGTATGCGTGTCAAAACTGAAATGGTATTTTTTCGTGCCTTTTGGATCTTCTTGTTCAGGTGTGGTTGCAGGGCTGCTGCGAAAGCCAAATACCATAAATGCCTACCTCTGATTGAATCTTAAGGTCTTTTAAGAATCATAGCCCGATAAAGTAAAGCATTACTTAATAGCAGTTAGGGAATATGCGCACGGAAATTCTAGGCACATACACATAATATACTGATATATATATCTATTACGCTAAGCCCCGCACCTGCTCGTGCGGCTGGGCCAGAAACCAGCGATAGGTTTCTTCAAGCCCCTGTTTTAGCGATACTTTTGGTGACCAGCCCATATTTTTCATGATGCTGACATCGAGCACTTTTCTAGGTGTACCATCGGGTTTGCTGCTATCGTAGGTGACTGCACCTTTATAGCCAACCACCTCGACAATGAGATCGACCAGTTCGCGGATGGTAACATCATCACCACAACCAAGATTGACCTGCACTTCATCCGAGTAATGCTGAATCAAATGCACCAGGCCATCGGCCAGGTCTTCCGAAAACAGGAATTCACGGCGCGGCGTACCCGTGCCCCACACCACCACTTCGCTTGCGCCTTCCAGCTTGGCCTCGTGGATACGGCGCATCAGTGCAGGAATCACATGCGACATCAGGCCCGTGAAATTGTCATTAATGCCATAGAGATTGGTAGGCTGCGCACTGATAAAATCACAACCATACTGGCGGCGGTACGCAGCGCACAGCTTGATGCCAGCGATCTTGGCAATGGCATACCACTGATTGGTAGGCTCAAGCGGGCCTGCCAGCAGTTCATCTTCAGTAATGGGCTGCTTGGCGAATTTCGGGTAAATGCAGGATGAGCCCAGGAAGAGTAATTTGCTGACGCCCGTTTTATAAGCGCTGTTGATGATATTGGCTTCGATCATGAGGTTGTCATAGATAAACTCTGCCGGACGGGTGCTGTTGGCATGAATGCCGCCAACCGTTGCAGCCGCAAGGAATATGACGTCCGGGCGGTTCTTATCCATCCAGCGTTCCACCTCGTCCTGACGGCGCAGATCCGCCTGCTGGCGTCCCGCTTCCAGCAAGGTACAGTTTTCGGTTTGCAGCCTGCGCATCAGGGCTGATCCCACCATGCCCCGGTGGCCTGCTACCCATATTTTCTTGCCTGCTAGTTCAAACATTCTTATCTCCTGATTGGCAGGACTATGACGTAAGCTGGGCCGTAAGCTGGGCCTTAAGCTGGGCAATATCGGATTCGACCATTTCGGTTACCAGCTGCTCAAAGCTGATGCGGTGCTGCCAGCCCAGTTCGCGCCTGACCTTGCTCGGGTCACCGCACAGCAGCGGTACTTCGGTAGGGCGGAAAAACTGCGGGTCTACCTGTACGCGTACCTTGCCGGTTTTACGGTCAATGCCCTGCTCATGAACGCCCTCACCCTGCCACTGGATATCCGCACCAATGCAGGCAAATGCACGCTCGATAAATTCACGCACGCTATGGGTTTCACCGGTAGCCAGCACATAATCACCCGGCTCTTTATGCTGGGTGATATGCCATATACCATCGACCGAATCCTTAGCATGGCCCCAGTCGCGCTTGGCGTTTAAGTTGCCGATCATCAGGCATTCGCGCTGGCCGGTGGCAATTTCTGCTACTGCGATGGTTACTTTGCGCGTGACGAAATTCGGGCCGCGCAGCGGGCTTTCATGGTTGAATAAAATACCGTTAGAGGCATGCATCTGATACCCGTGGCGATAGTTTACCGTGCTCCAATACGCGGTGAGTTTGGCCACGCCATACGGGCTGCATGGGCGAAACGGGGTTTCCTCATTTTGCGGCCAGACCGGGCCGTCACCGTATAATTCCGAGGTGGAGGCCTGATAGTAACGCACATGCGATGCCATACCCAGATGGCGGACCGCCTCAAGCAGATGCACCGCGCCCAGCCCGTTGGCCTGGTGGGTATACGCCGCTACGCTAAAGCTCACCGCCACGTCGCTTTGCGCCGCCAGGTTATAGATTTCATCAGGCTTCAAGGCCGCGATAAGCCGCATCAGGCTCATGGCATCGGTAAGGTCAGCGTAATGCAGATGGAAAGCACCGCCCACCTGCGGCGTCAGGCCAAGCCTGTCCAGACGGTAATGGTTAGGAGCGGAACTGCGGCGCATCGTGCCGTGCACCGTATACCCCTTTTCCAGCAGATATGCCGCCAGATACGCACCATCCTGTCCGGTAACACCGGTAATTAATGCTGTTTTGGAAACCATAAAGTCCTTTTTTGTATAAACGCCTGTATTAAAGATTTCCCGAAATGGATGCCCACCCACGCCACCCAGGCACAAAAGCTGGCCAGCATGAGAATCACTATTTTTACAGTAGAAAAGGTAAAAATACTCGTAATGAGTGTAATCTGATATTGGCCTGGCGGCACCACCAGCAATAACTGGCCGGTTTTTGCCTCAGGTTTCATTTCAATGGCCGCCTTAGGGGTGGATTTCACCTCCCACACCGGAAAATATTGCAGGTTCAGCCGTAAAG
>JAGVKI010000165.1 GCA_020050695.1 Alphaproteobacteria bacterium
CTCTTCCGATCTATGATGCGCGGTGGCATGTCGGCCCTGTTTGGTGGAAAAATGTGATATTATTGAGCAATTCTGTTTTTTATTTCTAGCTTCCCCTGCCCCCGAATAATCTGCCAAAAAATCAATATTCTATTGTTTTACAATGTTAATTTATTGTCATATATATGTCATATAGCGTGTAATTGAAACGTAATTGGTATAACTAGCCAAATTCGTGCAAAGTGATGAGAATAGGTAACCACTATTTTTGTAACATGTAGAAAAGGTTAGTTATGGGCAAGATAGTAAGCACACTCAAAGAAGCCATTAAGCTTCTGTTAGATAAGCAGCTTATTGCAAACCCTGCATACGCCTATGTACGGGTTCAGAAAAAACGGGTACGCAACATTAAAGGTTTATAAAAAATTAAGCTTAAAATCATAAGCTTGAAGGGTAGCCCCTTAGGAGAACACTATGACTAGTACTGCACCAGCAACAACGCCAGCGACAGGAACAAGCGCACCAGCTGCAGCTTCTACTCCTTCTACGGGTGCGCCTGCAACAGGCGGCGGCAGTGATTTGCTCGGCGGCCTTCTAGGCAGCGTACGAAATATTTTCATCGATCAGTCAACCGGCAAGACAAACTGGACAAGCATTATAAGCACCGTAGCGATTGGTGGTCTGGGCGCATTTATGGGCAGTGGTTCCGGCATAATCGGCACGCTCCTTGGCGGTATTGGTGGTGCGGTAGGCGGTACGGTTGCGGCTCCCTTTATCGGCGAACTGGTCAATAAAGTTTCTGGCTGGCTTGGTATTTCCAGCAACGTGCCAGGCGGTGTGCCCAACTCACCCAATATGCCTGTAGGTACGGCACGCAATCCCCTGGATACCCATCAGGCGCCAGTGCAGAGCCCAACTCCCGGAGTTGCGGCAAGCGATAATATTATTCGCTCTCCTGCCCTTCAAAATATAGTTCCACCCGCCACATCGGTTTCTGATGCCGTAACCGCGCGCCAGAATGCAACCAAATCCGCCGTTGCTGTAGCCAATGGCACAGGTAACCGTGAGCGTGCAGATGCTGAATGGCGTGATGTAACACGTCAGGAACGCTCGATTGCCGACTTTGTTGCAACCATGGAAGAATATGGCCGTCAACGCACAGCGTATATGGCTCCTGATGGAGAGCGTGCACGCCTGGTTACTGAAATTGTCACACGTGGCGGAAAAACACGTGAAGATGCTGAACGTATGGTGCCAACACTGCCTGCGTTACCGGAAGATTATACAAAGAACAGGACTCCTTCTGAGCGTATTAATAGCTACAGGGCCGTTTATGAACAGGCGCGTGAAGCAGGGACGCTGCCAGGTGAATATCGCGGCGTCACTTGGGAGCAGCTAGACCCAATTATGAAAGCCGGCTACGCGTATAACCGCTCTAACCAGGAAGTGGCCGCTACCAAATCCAGCATTGATGTAAACAAGATCCCTCCAACGCCGAGAAATTCACTGCCAGGATTCTGGTCACGTGGTAGCCGTACGGAAACGATGGATCTGCCTACTCCCGATTTTAGTGGGCCCGATGCAGGCTGGACATCGTATGATGAACAGGCAAACTGTGCATCTGTATGTATTGCACGCCTTAAAGATAACCCGGATGAAGTAGTCAATGGTGAACGCGTTACCGTTACCCTGAGGCGTTTTGCAGTAGCCGCACGCGAGCGCATTCAAAATGATCGCCGTGCTGAAACTGAGTCAGCAGAGGAATATGGCAAAATTATCCAATATTGTGATGCTGTGGAAGCGCGTAGTGCTCTGCTTGCCGATGTAAACGCTCTCAATGCACCGGTACAGTCGCTTGAACAGTTCCGCAATGGACCTTTAGCTACGGCACAGACACAGGTAAACCAGTTCCTTACGGCGCAGTTACCAATGCTCAATAGTGAAATAAACGCAACGCGTAACGCAGCAGTTGCAGCCAGCACACCTGCTGTAACGACTACGCCTGTGGTTACAACACCAATTACTCCTCCAGCTTCGGCGCCTGTACCAGGCCGCCCGCAGGTACGCTAGGGATACACGATTTCTACCACTGACCCTTCTAACGGCTGTAACAGCAATGTTGCAGCCGCTTTTTTTAGTCGCGTGGTTCAGGTATGGAATATTTGAGCTTGAGCACGACTTCCTGGAGGTAATTCACATTCACCAGTTCAGGATCAATGGCCGGGCCGCAAATGACGGTTACTTTCCTGCCCCATTTGCGGGGCCAGAAACGAAAAGGCGACTTCATATATTTGCGGCTGAAAATACTTCCCCATAACCCGGAAATGGCAATAGGAACCACAGGCACCTGGTCACGCTTGGTGATCCATTCAATACCCGGCCTGAAGCGCCCCAGGCTGCCGGTAAAGGTAAGGAAGCCCTCGGGAAACAAACAGATCAGATCCCCCGCCTTTAAGCCTTCCGAAATTTCATCAAACGCCGCTTCCACGCTTTTACGGTTATAGGTAATGGGAATGGAGCGGTTCATATCCATCAGGTAATGCACCACCGGCAGGTTATATATATCTCTATCTATAAGGTAGCGAACCGGGCGATTGCAGCCTGCATCAATAATAGGACCATCCACATAAGACACATGGTTACTGATAAGAATGGCCGGGCCTTCCTTAGGGATATTCTCAAAACCAATATAATTAGGGTGGTAAACAGAAATGGTAAGCTTATGAATCAGCTTTCGGTACAGATGTTCCGGATTGAAGATGGGGACACGCCATTTCATAGGGTTAGTAAGCTTACCTTTAGTGACTTCTTCTTATTACTATACCGGATTTTTTATATAATTTCGATGGTTATTTTAATATACCCCCTTATGTAAGCAGCCAGCCGCCCCCGGCCTTACCCCCACTGGTTCACACAGTGCATTTTCTACTTTACCTGCTGGTTAAGAACTGCTATAAACCGCGACCTTCAAACTTATTTTATGAATGCAAGGAAGCTATGCCAACCACGATTCGCCTGTCCCGCGCCGGAACCAAAAAGCGCCCGTATTATCGCATTGTTGTGACCAATTCACGCAGCGCTCGCGACAGCAACTTCATTGAACGCATCGGCAGCTATGATCCCCTGCTGGGTGATGACAGCGAAAAGCGCGTTATCATCGACCAGGAACGTGCAAAGCATTGGCTGTCCGTTGGCGCCCAGATGAGCGACCGCGTTCACCTGTTCTTCAATAAGGCTGGCCTTGTTACCACTAAGCCAGCTCATAAGCCTGCCCGTAAGTCCAAAAAGGACAAGGGTGAAGGCGAAGCAGCAGCCGCTTAATTTGTGACGCCTCAGGCTGTTTATGCAGCGGCCTGACTCCAAACATCCAAATACCAATCAACTGACCGAAGTCGGACAGATTGCGTCTGCCCATGGCATTCGCGGGCAGGTAAAGCTGCGCAGCTTTACCGCAGACCCGGACGCTATATTCGACTATTCACCGGTTACAGACAAAAAGGGCAAGCCCTACCTGCTTACGCGCGAGGGCTATAAAGAACAGCTATTCATTGTAAGTATTAAAGGCGTCACCGACCGTAACGCAGCTGAACTGCTAAAAGGTACGGTATTATATGCTGCTATCTCCCAGGAAGTAGAAAAAGCCGAGAACGAATGGCTGTATTCCGAGCTTAAAGGCCTTGAGGCTCGCCTGGAAAGCGGCAAGACATATGGAACGGTTGTCAGTGTCGATAATTTCGGCGCAGGCGATATTATAGAAATTGAGCATAAGGACGGCTCAACCGAGATGCTGCCCTTCAAACCCGCCTTTATCGGGGATATTGAGGTCGAAAAAGGCTATCTGGTTATATTCCCGCCGGAATATATGGAGGGTGAAGACCGGGAATGACCAGTAAACCCCTATTTTCAGCCATTGCCCTTACCTTGTTTCCCGAAATGTTTCCCGGCCCGCTTGGCCAGTCCTTGGCTGGCACCGCGCTGGAAAAAGGCATCTGGTCGCTAAAGCCTATCAACATCCGTGATTTTGCCACCGATAAGCACGCTACCGTTGACGACAAGCCGTATGGCGGGGGTACAGGCATGGTGATAAAGCCCGACATCGTTGATAGCGCTGTCGAGGCCGCCAAGGCCCAATTACCCGGTGCGCAGGTCATCTATACCTCCCCGCGCGGCAAGCCCCTTACCCAGCCCTTGGTAGAAACATTAAAAAACAAAGACCTGATTATTTTATGTGGCCGGTTTGAAGGTGTAGACCACCGGGTTATCGAACATCATGAGATGCTGGAGGTAAGCCTCGGAGATTTCGTACTTTCAGGCGGAGAAATTGCTGCCCTGGCCCTACTTGATGCTTGCGTTCGCCTGCTTCCCGGTGTAATAGGCCGTGGTCAGGCCGGAAAAGAGGACGCGGTCATCGAGGAAAGTTTCACCCAGACATCAGAATATGCTGGACTGCTGGAATATCCTCATTATACTAGACCCTCTTTTTGGAAAGGGATGTCGGTACCCGATATATTACTTTCTGGAAACCATGAACAAATTAAAACGTGGCGGCTCGAGCAGGCCAGGAAGATTACCCAGGCTCGCCGTCCCGATATGTGGACCAAAGTTGTAGATACAAAGGAATAAAGAAATGAACACGCTGCAGAAGATTGAACAGGAAAACATGAAGAAGCTGGCAGGCAACAAGCGCCTCGACAACTTCGGTCAGGGTGACACCGTGCGCGTTAACGTGCGCATCGTTGAAGGTAACACCGAGCGCGTTCAGGCTTTTGAAGGCGTTTGCATCGGTCGTAAAAATGCTGGCGTACGTTCGGCTTTCACAGTTCGTAAGATCAGCCATGGCGAAGGCGTTGAACGTGTATTCCCACTGTACTCGCCACGCTTAGAGAGCATTGAACTCGTGCGCAAGGGCGACGTTCGCCGCGCTAAACTGTACTACCTGCGTGGTCTCACCGGTAAGGCAGCACGAATTACGGAAAAGCGCGACGTGGTGAAGACCGAGGAATAAACTTCCTCACACCTCGTCCGAAGAAATATGGGCTGCATTGACAGCCCATTTTTCTATCTACTACTTAGTTTTCTTCTTATTCACCCAACTTCATTTGATTCTGGTTATGGCAAAGACACTTTACGATAAAATATGGGAAAGCCACTTGGTTCATACGCAGCAGGACGGTACGTCCCTGCTCTATATCGACCGTCATCTCATTCACGAAGTTACCAGCCCTCAGGCATTTGAAGGCCTGCGAGTTGCAGGCCGCCAGGTGCGCCGCCCGGAAGCGACGCTTGCTGTACCTGACCATAACGTGCCAACCACGCCTGAGCGCAAAGAAGGCATCATTAAAGATGAAACCTCGCGCATCCAGGTGCAGACCCTTGGCGATAATGCGCAGGAATTTGGCATCACCTACTACCCTATGGACGACAAACGCCAGGGTATCGTGCATATCGTCGGCCCGGAGCAAGGCTTCACACAGCCTGGCACCACCATTGTGTGCGGCGACAGCCACACCTCTACCCACGGCGCGTTTGGCGCGCTGGCGTTTGGTATCGGCACCAGCGAAGTAGAGCATGTGCTGGCCACCCAGACACTCATCCAGCGCCCAGCTAAAAATATGCGGGTAACGGTAAATGGAAAACTGCCTGCTGGCGTAACGGCAAAAGACATCGTGCTTGCGATCATTGGTAAAATCGGAACCGCTGGCGGCACTGGCTACGTCATCGAATATGCTGGCGATGCCATTATGGCGCTGTCGATGGAAGGCCGCATGACCGTGTGCAATATGTCGATTGAAGCTGGCGCGCGCGCTGGCCTGATCGCACCGGATGAAACCACGTTTGAATATTTGAAAGGCCGCCCAATGTCACCGCAAGGTGCGCAGTGGGATAAAGCGCTCGCCTACTGGAAAACCCTGCCATCGGATGCTGGCGCGAAATATGATACGGAAGTAGTGCTTAATGCCTCCGATATTGTGCCGCAGGTAACCTGGGGCACCAGCCCTGAACAGGTGCTGCCGATTACAGCGAATGTGCCTGACCCGGCCAATGAAAAAGACGAGACGCATCGCAAATCGGTTGAACGCGCGCTTGAATATATGGGCCTTACCCCCGGCATGAAGCTGACCGATGTTGCAATCGATAAAGTATTTATCGGTTCATGCACCAATGGACGCATTGAAGACCTGCGCGAAGCTGCCGCTATGGCCAAAGGCCGCCATGTTGCAAAAAGCGTTAAGCTGGCAATGGTCGTTCCTGGCTCCGGTCTGGTAAAAGAACAGGCTGAAAAAGAAGGCCTGGATAAAATCTTTATCGAAGCAGGTTTTGAATGGCGCGAACCGGGTTGCTCCATGTGCCTTGCCATGAACGCTGACCGTTTAGAGCCAGGTGAACGCTGCGCGTCAACCTCTAACCGTAATTTTGAAGGCCGTCAGGGCCGCGGTGGCCGCACCCACCTGCTGAGCCCTACCATGGCTGTTGCAGCTGCCGTAACCGGCACGCTGGCCGATGTACGCAGCCTGAAGAACTAATAGTCAGAAAGAAAATATATGCAGCCATTTACCAAACTTTCCGCTATTGCAGCACCGCTTCCAATTGAAAATGTCGACACCGAC
>JAGVKI010000236.1 GCA_020050695.1 Alphaproteobacteria bacterium
ACAACGTACAGCGCACACGAACTAGACCCACATCCCCCCTTAATAGTAGTAAATTCATGATTTTAATGCCTTTGTATCAATTTATGATTTGATATTGGGAATCGGATTGATATATAAAACTAATATCTTAAGCATTTATTATAAGAAAAACTCATACATGCCTTTTCACCTGGATACTGTTCAGCTCAAGAGTTTTATTGCTATTGCGGAAACGGGAACATTTAGTCAGGCGTCCGAAATAATAGGCCGTACGCAGTCAGCCGTTAGCTTGCAGATTAAGAAGCTGGAGGAAGGGCTGGGATGTGAGTTATTCAACCGCACGCATCGACGGGTATCGCTTACTGAGCAAGGCGAGTTATTTCTTAGCTACGCAAAGCGAATGGTCGCGCTTCAGTGGGAAGTATTCAGCCGTATTCGTGAGCCCGATATTCAAGGTGAAATCTCCTTTGGCACACCTGAAGATTTTGCAACCCATTACCTGCCTTCCGTGCTTGCCCGCTTTCGTGAACACCATCCGAGTATCCAGCTAAATGTGGGTTGCGATCTTACCCTTAACTTAATTGATGGATTCAACCAGGGTAAGTACGATGTCATTCTGGTGAAGCGTGATCCGCAGAGCCTTAAAGGCGGTACTAAGGTTTGGCGTGAACCCTTGGTTTGGGTCGCGGCAGATCATTACACGCCCCAGGAACCTCTATCATTGGTTCTTTCACCGTATCCTTGTATTTACAGGGCGCGTGCTCTGGCGGCTCTTGATCGTGCGAAAAAAAGCTGGCACATAAGTTACACCAGCCCAAGCCTGGCGGGAACGGTTGCTGCGGTTAAAGCCGGGCTTGGCATCAGTGTTTTACCCGCCAATATGCTTCCTTCAGGAGTACACCCAATCCGCAACCAGATGAAATTACCAGACCTTGCTGACGCGGAACTTGCCTTAATACGCTGCGATCAGCTATCACAAGCAGGCGAAATGTTTGCAGAATATATAGTTCATAGCCTGGAGCATATAAATGGCTAAAAGTAATCAAGAAGCATTGCATATGCAGCTTACGGGGGGGCGCCTGTTTGCAGAAATAAAGCGTATTTTTTTCCTCTTACTTGAGAAAGACCGCTCGTTCCTTGCAATCGTAATGATTTACGGTGTTGCTATCAGTTTGCTGACCCTTGCTGTGCCGGTGTCTGTGCAAATGCTTATAAACTCCGTCGCGCATATTGCGTCGCCGCACGCGATCGGTCTGCTGGCAATGCTGCTGCTTGGCGTAATGCTTGTGTACGCGGTGCTGAACGCCATGCAGTTTTACATGATGGAGATGTTTGAGCGTCGCTTTTATGCGCGCATCACCTCTGAATTTACCCTGCGCAGTATTTATGCCGAGCATAGTTTTTATGAAAATATCAATCGCTATGAGCTGGTAAACCGCTACTTCGATATCATGAATGTACAGAAAATAGTCCCAAGCCTTGTTATTGGCTTGTTCTCTATATTTCTGCAAATGGCGGTAGGTATAACATTGGTATCATTCTACCATCCCTGGCTGTTCCTGTTTAATATGTGCTTCCTGCTCGCACTCTACGCCATCTGGCGGGTATGGGGATATAGCGCGCTGAAAGAATCTATATATTTGTCAGAGGCGAAATATCGCACGGCAAGGCATTTAGAGGATATAGCGCGTGCCAACAGCTTCTTTAAGGCTGCCCGGCATATTGATTATGCGATTGAGAAAATTGATCGGCTGACGGCTGAATATATTGGGCATCGTAAGAAACTCTTCCGCCTGGTATTCAAACAGCATGTGGCGTTATTGCTGCTTTATGCGCTTGCCAGCGCGGGCCTGCTTGGGATTGGCGGCCTGCAGGTGATAAACGGGCAGTTGACGCTTGGCCAGCTGGTGGCTGCAGAACTGATTTTGTCTGCTGTGTTTTACAGCGTATCAACCCTGGCAAATTATTTCAGGAAAATCTACGACCTTGGTGCTTCAGTGGAAGAAATACAGCGTATGTTTGATATACCGCTGGAAGAAATCAGCGGTCATATGCACTTGTCTCAAAAGCCCGCTTCCATTGTGTTCAAGAATACAGAATTTTTTGATGGCAATAGCAGCGCCAGGTTTGATTTTACGATTCCTGCAGGCGGTAAAATCATGGCTAACATGGCATTTCATACGCTGCAAAATATGATGCTGGATGCCGTAAAGCGTTATCGTGAGCCGCAAAAAGGCAGCCTGCTGATTGGTGATATGAATATTCTGGATTTAGACAAGCATGACCTGCGTGAACAGATAGTGGTTCTTGATCGCCCAACTATCATTGAAACGACCGTTAAAGAGTATCTGCAGCTGGGTAAGAAAGACGCCACGATATCGGAAATGAACGAGGCTCTCGCTATCGTCGAACTTGATACGCGGATTCAATCCCTGCCTGACGGTATGGATACGCAGCTTACGGTAACCGGCAACCCGCTGACCGTTTCTGAGACGCTAAGGCTAAAACTTGCTGCAGCACTTCTCAAGAGCCCGCATGTGCTAATTGTTAATGAATTCTTCGATACCATTTCCTATGCACGCAGAAAAAACATATTTACGCGGCTTTGTGCGGTTTCCGATATGACCCTAATCTATTTCTCAAACCGTGAGGATTTAGATATATTTGATGATTATCTGTTTATCGGCGAGCAGCATCAGCTGTATTTGGGAACTGCAGCGGCGCTGCGTGAATATGAAGGGGCTCATGAAAATGAGGAGCATAGATAATGCCGCATCGTTTTAAAGAGCAGCATCGCAGCCATTTTAAAACACTGTCCGTGCTTGGGCTTCCCAAAGCATCTAGGTCAGCGGCGCGTTTAATCGTATCGCTTATCGTCCTTGCTGTTTTCGCCCTTTTATTTCTGCCGTGGATACAGACGTCGCATGGAACAGGTAATATTACGGCGCTCAGTCCCGATGACCGCGCGCAGCATATTAATGCGCTGGTGCCAGGCCGCATTAAACACTGGCATGTGCATGATGGCAGCATGATCAAAAAAGGCGACCCCATCGTAGAGATTATCGATAACGATTCACAGCTGATCGAACGACTGCAAGCAGAGCGAAATGCATTAAAGCAGGGCTATGATGTAGCGAAAATTGCAGCAGAAACAGCGGCTATCGATTATCGCCGTCAAGAGGATTTGCTCAAAGGCGGCCTGAGTGCGCGCCGGGAGTTTGAAGAAGCCAAAATAAAATATAAATCCTATTTAGCCTTAGAATCTAAGGCGCTGGCAGAATTAAACCAGGCGGAAGTTAAATTGTCGCGCCAATCGACCCAGACGCTTTATGCCCCCCGTGATGGTATTATTGTGAGGATCATTGCTGGCGATATTGCAACAACCGTAAAAGAGGGCCAGCATGTCGCCACCTTTGTACCAAGTGATGTAGAGCCGGTAGCAGAAATTTTTGTAAGCGGCCTCGATGCGCCGCTGGTACAGCCGGGGCGTAAAGTCCGCCTGCAGTTTGAGGGGTGGCCTTCGGTACAGTTCAGCGGCTGGCCAGCAGTAGCAGTCGGCACATTTGGCGGCGTGGTTAAGGTGGTGGATCCTTCCGTGTCTGCCAATGGCCGTTTCCGCGTGCTGGTGGCGCCTGATCCCGAAGATCAGCCCTGGCCCGACAGCCGGTTCCTGCGTTTCGGTGCGCAGGTCAAGGGCTGGGTGCTGCTGGACACCGTAAGGCTTGGTTATGAAATGTGGCGCCAACTCAATAATTTCCCGCCGCAATATGTGGATGTACCGACAACGCAGGAGCCTGCCAGCCAATGATGCGCCTGTTTATACTGGTTACGGTCTTGTTCACGCTGCCTGCGCATGCCAATCAGGCGCTTGAGCCGCATGATGTGCTAGCCAGTTCGCTCAAACATTTTCCTGATATTTTGAAAGCAGCTCAGGAACTGGCGGCCAGTGATGCCAGAATACGAAATGCCGAAGGCGCATTCGATGCCAGTATCGAGCAGTCGCTATCTTCGCGCCCTAACGGTTTTTATAGTGGTAAACAGGCCGATACCAGGCTTGTGAAGCCGCTGCCGTTTATGAATACAAAACTCTACGGAGGATACCGCGTATCCGATGGCAGCTTTCCTATCTATGATGATAAGCTTATTACCAATAGCGGGGGTGAGTATCTTTTTGGTTTTCAGATGTCGCTGCTGCGCGACCGCATGATTGATGGCCGCCGCCTTAAACTTTATAATAACCAGATTTCCCGCGATTCCGCTGATATTGATATGCTGCTGACCAAAGTAGCCATTCAGCATGATGCGCTTTATCATTACTGGCACTGGGTGGCGGCGGGTCATGTCAAGAAAGTGTATGCCTCCCTTCTGACCATAGCTGAGGAGCGCCAGTCCGGGCTTAAAGAGCGCGTAAGGCGCGGGGACACGGCTGAAATCTACCTCACGGAGAATCAGCAATATCTTTTAAAAAGACAGGCACAGCTAAACGATGCGCAGCGAGAATTAATCGTGCGTGCCAACCAGCTGTCATTATACCTGCGTAATCAGGGAGGGGCCCCGTTGGTTGCCAAGCCTGAAGAAGTGCCTCCTGCTTTCCCCCAGACGCTTACGCCGTATGATCGCGATAATCTATTGACAGCGCTGGAAAAACGTCCTGAATTGCAAAGGATACACCAGCAAATCGCGATACAGAATAATGAAGTAAATATTGGCGAAAACATGCAGCTGCCTAAAGCTGATGTGAGCATGGAAATGTCAGATGACTCCGGCAGCGGAAGTCTATCTCGCGCTCCCTATGAGACCCGGGTTATGCTCAATGTCAGTATTCCCCTGCAACAGCGGCTAGGCGAGGGGCGTGCCAGCGAGGCAAAGGCAAAAATCCGCAAACTCGAATATGATAAGCAGTTCATGCTGGAAAAGCTTATGGTGGAACTTGAAAACGCGCTCACCGAACTGGAAAATAGCCGCAAATATGTAGAACTGACCAAACAGGAAATCACTATGGCCAAAACCATGCAGGTCGCAGAGCGTAAGCGCTTTGATAATGGTGAGAGCGATTTCTTTGTGCTTAACATGCGAGAAGAACGTATGGCTGAAGCCGAGGTTAAGCATATTGAGGCTAACCAGAAATTCCAGGTTGCTTTGGCGCATCTCTATGCATTGACGCTGGATTACAGGAACCTGATGATTGAAGTTTAGCTGATCATAGGCCGCACATTCGAATCTTGTCGCCCCTGTCATTTTTTTTCCAGCTGTTTTGAATCATATGAAGAACGCATTATGCTTGCAGTGCTCAGGCATAAGCAGCGCATAAAGGCGCTGTGGTATTTTCGTTACTGTCGAAATCTACCCATCATTTTTACCGCATTTTTATTATGAAAAGCTGCGGTTTTCCTGAAGTATTGCTCCGCTTGATTATGAATATTCATCAATCCATATAGTGGAGATTACAATGAAAAAAATGCTTCTTACGACTGTCCTTGCTGGTTGCCTGCTGGGCGGGCCTGCATTTGCAGATACCCATACCACAGCTAATAAAAAGCCTGGCCAGGCTACCCCGCTTTCGGGCTTTTATGTCGGCGGTTATGGCGGATATTCCTGGAATGATGCCAACACCAATGTAGCGGGCTTTGATTTTAATGCTAATGGTTGGGATGCAGGTGTGTTCGTTGGTTACAAACTGGACGTCCTGATGGACCGTGTTGACCATTTCGGCATTGGCATGAACGCCGCATTAGAAGGGTTCTACGGCTTGTCGGATGCAGATGACAGCATTGGCGGTTTCACGGTAGAAAAAGACCATGAATGGGGCGTTTCTTTCCGTCCGGGCTTTTCTGTTATCGATGAAATGACCTCGCCGCTTGGTATTAACCCTTATGGTATCATTGGCTATCGTAATACCAAGTTCACCGCTTCGGTTCCTGGTGCGTCCGTATCAGAAGATTTCGACGGCTTTGAACTGGGTATCGGTACCCAGCTGATGGCATTTGGTGATTTCGGCATCCGTGCTGATTACGCACATATCTTCTACGAAGAAAAAGGTGGTTTCGACCCATCTGCTGACGAAGTACGCATAGGCCTTAGCTACCATTTCTAATAGCCAGCGCATACGTATAAAAAAGCCGGGCAATTTTGCCCGGCTTTTTTCTTACCTGGGTGCTATTATTGTTTATTAGGTTTTGTTCCTGAGCTAGGTGAAATATTTGGGTAATTGCGCTCATTATAAAGGCGGGTATAGGCATCACGCGTAGGCTCACGTGCATCTTCCCAGCTTAAATCCGCACTGCCGCGGTTTTTGTTCCACGCATCACGCAGTTCGGCTTCGTTCAGTTCTTCAAAGCGTAGGTTCGGGTTATTGTTATATAAATTCACGCCATAATGAAATGCGGGTTTGTACTTGGAATAATTAGCGTCTTTGTCCTTGTTGTTTGCAGAGGCCTCAAGCGGCATGGCAACAACCAGCACGCTGGCGAGGGCTGTAAGGCCAAGTGAAAGAAAATGGTTCATATAATTCTCCTTATGGGATGATGATTAATTCTTTAAAGCGCTAGTGGCAGGACCTTGGCGGGAGATTCCTGCCTGGTTTTCCGGAATGATTTCCTGTTGCGTGCGCTCATAGGCGGCATACGCCGCATATGCCAGTACGGCCAGTGCAATAAGGGTGAGCAACGTCCACAAAATAGTGTGGTTTTGTGTACCAAGGCTGCGGTTATGGGTTTCAATAGCCATAAAAATCTCCTTTTGGGGGTATTGAGATTGGGCCGGCTTTTTAAATCCTGGCCACTTTAAATAGGCCGCTGTTATAGCTATGAAGCCTATAGTGGCACCCTATCGCCGCTAAAATAAAATAGCTGTATTCGCTTGCCCAATGCGTATAAAAAATACATCAGTCCGCACGGCTTGATGAAAAAGGAAGTCCGGCACGCCTATATTATATAATTCTTATAATTCAATGGCTAAGGTGGTGCGCGATGCCAGCGCCCCATAAATTCCCTTGAAAACAATTTTTCTTACTATATAACCCTGCTCTTCCCCCCAATTTTCATCCCATTAGAAAGCGCCGACGCCACCAATGTCTAAAGTGAATCCAGCCAAATTTGTTCGCGAAGTCCGCCAGGAAATGGAAAAGGTCAGCTGGCCAACCCGTAAGGAAACCATGATTTCCACAGGTATGGTGCTGGCGCTGGTGGCGGTGACCGCTACGTTTTTTGTGTTTGTGGACTGGGTAATCAGCACGCTGATCCGCATTATTTTAGGGATTGCATAAGGAGAATAAAACATGGCATTCCGTTGGTATATTGTTCACGCCTATTCTGGCTTTGAAAAGAAAGTCGCCCAGTCGATCCGCGAACAGGCGGTACAGAAAAATATCGCGCATCTCATTGAAGAGGTGGTGGTGCCGGTTGAAGAAGTGGTGGAAGTGCGCCGCGGCAAGAAAGTCGCCGCTGAGCGTAAGTTCTTCCCTGGCTATGTGATGGTTAAAATGGAACTGACCGATGAAACCTGGCATATGGTGAAAAACACCGCCAAGGTGACCGGCTTCCTGGGCGGCGGCGGCAAAGGCCGTCCTGTGCCAATCACCGATAAAGAAGCCGACAGCATCTTCGCACAGGTGCGTGATGGTATTACGCCGTCGAAGAGCATGATCAGCTTCGAAATTGGCGAAAACGTAAAGATTATCGATGGTCCGTTCGAGTCCTTTGTTGGCCTTGTCGAACAGGTTGATGATGAAAAATCACGCGTCAAAGTATCGGTATCGATCTTTGGCCGCTCTACCCCAGTGGATCTTGAATATTCGCAGGTGGAGAAGATGTAGTAGGCAGAATTCCTGGGGTCTACCACATATGGTAGGCCTTAGGTATTTGGATTTATTTACAAAAAATTCATTTTTTTATTTGCGTCCGCCTGATTCTTCGTCTATAAATCCGCTCCCTTGACTAAAGAGAACAGTATGTTTTCTTTGGCACGTTCTTTTGGGAGCCAGGCGTTATCAGTAGATTTCAGTCGGCGTTAACACCAAACCGGAAGTAGTAATATGGCAAAAAAAGTAGTTGGTTATATTAAATTAGAAATTCCTGCCGGCAAGGCAAACCCTTCGCCGCCAGTAGGTCCCGCTCTCGGTCAGCGCGGCCTGAACATCATGGAATTCTGCAAAGCGTTTAACGCTGCCACCCAGAAAATGGAGCCAGGCGCTCCGATTCCTGTAGTGATCACCGCATACCAGGATCGTACCTTTACCTTTATCACGCGCTTGTCGCCTGTATCGTACTACCTGAAGAAGGCCGCTAAAATCCAGAAGGGTTCACAAACCCCTGGTAAAGGCGCAACCTGCGGTAAGATTACCATGAAGCAGATTCATGAAATCGCAGAAGCGAAAATGAAAGATTTGAACGCCAACGACGTAAATGCAGCAGCACAGATGGTGCGTGGCTCAGCGGTGTCGATGGGTCTTGAAATTGTGGAGGCGTAAGGATTATGGCTCGCGTAAGTAAAAAAAGAAAAGCACAACTGGCAGGCGTAGATACCGCAAAGCGTTATACTATCTCTGAAGCAGTGCAGGTGGTTAAGTCTACCGCTAACAAGAAATTCGACGAAACTGTTGATATTGTGATGATGCTCGGCGTTGACCCGAAGCAGTCCGACCAGATGGTTCGTGGCATGGTGTCGATGCCTAACGGTACCGGCAAGACCATTAAGGTTGCGGTATTCGCCCGTGGCGATAAAGCAGCTGAAGCCCTGAAGGCTGGCGCCGATTTCGCTGGTGCAGAAGATCTGTATGAAAAAATCAATGCCGGCTTTACCGGTTTTGATCGTCTTATTGCTACCCCGGACATGATGGGCGTTGTTGGTAAGCTTGGTAAGGTGCTCGGTCCAAAGGGCCTGATGCCAAATCCGAAGCTTGGCACTGTGACCCCGAACGTAGTGGAGGCCGTAAAGGCAGCCAAGGCTGGTCAGGTGGAATTCCGCGTTGATAAAGCGGCTATCGTGCATGCTGGTATCGGCAAGGCAAGCTTTACGGAAGAAGCCCTGAAGCAAAACATCAAGGCATTCGTTGATGCTGTTCAGAAAGCTAAGCCGTCGGGCAGCAAAGGCAATTATATTAAAAAGGTGGGCTTGTCTTCGTCGATGGGCGTGGGTCTGAAAATTGACCTCACCGATCTGGCCGCGTAAGGAGAGAACTCATGAACCGTGCAGAAAAACAACAAATGATTGAAACCGTTAATGCTAGGTTGAACCAGGCAAATATCGCCCTGGTTGTGCACAACACTGGCCTTACGGTAGCGCAGATGTCCGAACTTCGTCGCAAAATGCGCGAGGCCGGTGCTGATTTCAAGGTGACCAAGAACCGTCTCGCTAAGATCGCGGCTAAGGACACCAAGTTTGAGCAGATCTCCGACCTGTTTAAGGGTCCGGCTGCAATCGCCACCTCTGCCGATCCTGTATCGGTTGCCAAGGGCATTGTGGATTTTGCAAAAACGAACGACAAGCTCGTCATTATTGGCGGTGCATATGGGGCGCAGAAGCTCAGTGTAAAAGACATTGAAGCGCTCTCCAAGCTGCCGTCGCTTGATGAACTGCGTGCCAAGATCGTTGGCATGATCCAGACTCCTGCTACCCGCATTGCTGGGATATTGCAGGCTCCGGGAGGTCAGGTCGCCCGTGTTATTGCTGCCAAGGCTGCCCAGGGTTAAATTTGGGGCTAAGGCGAAAAAGACCGAACGGATAGAGTATAGTTTAATTTTGTAATTTGATTTGGGAGTTTTAATATGTCTGCTAATCTTGCTAAAATCGTCGACGATCTGTCGGCTCTGACTGTCCTGGAAGCTGCTGAGCTGTCCAAGCTGCTCGAAGAAAAGTGGGGCGTTTCCGCTGCTGCTCCAGTTGCTGTTGCAGCTGCTGGTCCAGCTGCTGGTGCTGCACCTGCTGAAGCACAGACCGAATTCAACGTTATCCTGGGCGCTGCTCCAGCTGACAAGAAAATCGGCATCATCAAAGTGGTTCGCGAAATCACCGGCCTGGGCCTGAAAGAAGCGAAAGACCTCGTTGAAGCTGCACCTAAGCCTGTTAAGGAAGGTGTCAACAAAGACGAAGCTGAGAAGATCAAAAAGTCGCTTCTCGAAGCCGGCGCAACCGTTGAAGTTAAATAACTCACCGGTTTCGGTAATTGTTACGGAGTGCTGCCCAACCTTCCTTTAATAGGAAGGCGGGTGGCACTCCCTTTTGCTATTTGTAGTACCAAGTCTATTAAGCAGTCTATTTAAGGGGTTTCCATGGCGCAGGGTCAGCAGTCACGTCTGTCATTCACCGCTCGCAAACGTATCCGTAAAAGTTTTGGCCGCATTGAATCCATCACCTCGATGCCAAATCTGATCGAGGTTCAGAAAAATTCCTACGATCATTTCCTGCAGATCAATATTCCTGCAGAAAAGCGCACCAATACGGGTTTGCAAAGCGTGTTCAAATCGGTTTTCCCTGTAAAGGATTTCGCCGAAACTTCGACGCTGGAATTTGTCCGCTTCAATTTCGATACTCCCAAGTATGATGTGGATGAATGCCGTTCACGCGGTATCAACTTCTCCGCGCCTCTGCGCGTTACCCTGCGACTGATCGTCTGGATCGTAGACGAAGACACCGGCGCCCGCGAAATCAAAGACATCAAAGAACAGGATGTCTATATGGGCGACATTCCGCTGATGACCGATAACGGTACCTTCATCATCAACGGCACTGAGCGCGTTATTGTATCGCAGATGCACCGTTCGCCTGGCGTATTCTTCGACCATGACCATGGCAAGACCCACTCTTCGGGCAAGTTCCTCTATTCGGCGCGCATTATTCCTTATCGTGGCTCATGGCTCGATTTCGAATTCGACGCGAAGGATCTGGTGAATGCTCGTATCGATCGCCGCCGCAAGATTCACGTGACGTCACTGCTGCGCGCGCTTGGCCTGGACAACAACGACATCCTGTCTGCCTTCTACAGCCAGACCATTTTCAAGAAACAGAAAAAAGGCTGGTCGGCTAAATTTAACCCTGAACAGTATAAGGGTATCAAGCTGGCCTATGACCTCGTTGATGCAAAGACCGCTAAGGTCGTTGCAGAAGCAGGCAAGAAGATGAATATCCGCATCGCTAAGAAGATGGCGGAAGATGGCCTGAAAGAATACCTGATTACCGATGAGCAGTTCACTGGCAAATATATCGCTGGCGACATCATCAATGAACAGACCGGCGAAATCTACATCGAAGCAGGTGAAGAAATCGGCGCCGCTACCGTTGCTACGCTTGAAGAAGCTGGCGTGAAGGAGGTGGCTGTTCTGGATATCGACCATGTAAACGTGGGCGCTTATATCCGCAACACGCTGATGGCTGATAAAAACACCACCAAGGAAGATGCGCTGATTGACATTTACCGTGTAATGCGCCCAGGTGAACCAACCACGGCGGAAGCAGCAGAAGCGCTGTTTAACTCGCTGTTCTTTGAATCAGAACGTTATGACCTGTCGGCTGTAGGCCGCGTGAAAATGAACGCGCGTCTGAACCTGGAATTCCCGGAAGAGCTCGGTATCCTTACCAAAGACGACATTCTGAACGTAGTGCGTCTGCTCGTTGGCCTGAAAGACGGTGTTGGCGAAATCGACGATATTGATCATCTTGGCAACCGCCGCGTTCGCTCGGTGGGCGAATTGATGGAAAACCAGTTCCGCATCGGCCTGCTGCGCATGGAGCGTTCGATTGTAGAACGTATGTCCAGCGTGGATATTGATACGGTTATGCCGCATGACCTGGTGAACGCCAAGCCGGTAGCTGCTGCTATCCGCGAATTCTTCGGCTCTTCCCAGCTGTCGCAGTTTATGGATCAAACCAACCCGCTGTCGGAAATCACCCACAAGCGCCGCCTGTCGGCCCTTGGACCTGGCGGCCTTACCCGTGAACGCGCTGGCTTTGAAGTACGCGACGTACATCCGACGCATTATGGCCGTATCTGCCCGATCGAAACCCCTGAAGGTCCGAACATCGGTCTGATCAACTCCATGGCGACCTATGCCCGTGTAAACAAATACGGCTTTATCGAAAGCCCGTACCGCAAGGTAATCAATGGCCGCGTGACCGATGAAGTGATCTATCTGTCCGCTATTGAAGAAGGCAAGTATGCTATCGCTCAGGCAAACTCGAGCATGGACGATAAGCACAAGTTCACCGACGAACTGATTTCCTGCCGCCGCAATGGTGACTTCATGCTCCTCGGCCCTGACGCTATCGACTATATCGACGTTGCTCCCAAGCAGCTGGTATCGGTGGCAGCTGCATTGATTCCATTCCTGGAAAACGATGACGCGAACCGCGCGCTCATGGGTTCGAACATGCAACGTCAGGCTGTACCGCTGCTGCGCGCTGAAGCGCCGCTGGTAGGTACCGGCATGGAAGAAGTTGTTGCAAAAGACTCCGGTGTAACCACCGTTGCTAAACGCACTGGTATCGTAGACCAGGTGGATGCTACCCGTATCGTGGTGCGCTCCAGCGAAGCATCGGAAGATGGTAGCCCAGGCGTTGACATCTACAATCTCGTGAAATTTACCCGTTCCAACCAGAACACCTGCCTGAACCAGCGCCCGCTGATCAAGGTTGGTGACAAGGTGCAGGCTGGTGACATTCTCGCTGACGGTCCTTCGACCGATCTGGGCGAATTGGCGCTTGGCCGTAACGTGCTGGTGGCATTCATGCCATGGAATGGTTACAACTTCGAAGATTCGATCCTGATTTCTGAACGTATCGTGTCCGAAGACGTGTTCACCTCCATTCATATCGAAGAATTCGAAGTGATGGCGCGTGATACCAAACTCGGCGCAGAAGAAATCACCCGCGATATTCCGAACGTTGGCGAAGAAGCGCTTCGCAACCTCGACGAAATCGGCGTGGTGCATATCGGTGCGGAAGTAAAGCCAGGCGATATTCTCGTTGGTAAAGTAACGCCGAAATCGGAAAGCCCGATGACGCCGGAAGAAAAGCTGCTGCGTGCGATCTTTGGTGAAAAAGCCTCTGACGTTCGTGACAGTTCGCTGCGTCTGCCGCCGGGTGTTGCCGGTACGGTCGTTGGCGTGCGTATCTTCTCACGTCGCGGTATCGAAAAAGACGAACGCGCATTGTCGATTGAAAAGGCGGAAATTGAACGCCTCGCGAAAGACCGTGATGACGAACGCGCAATCATCGAACGCTTTGTTTACGGCCGCCTGCAGGAACTGCTGGAAGGTAAAAAAGGCACCGCTGGCCCTAAATCCTTCAAGGTTGGCGCAAACATCACCGCTGAAT
>JAGVKI010000215.1 GCA_020050695.1 Alphaproteobacteria bacterium
AACTGGGTTTTGATTACCTGCGCGATAACATGAAATTTGTGCGCGAGGCGATGGTGCATCGCCCGTTCAATTATGCGATTGTCGACGAAGTGGATTCGATCCTGATCGACGAAGCGCGTACCCCGCTGATTATTTCCGGCCCGACCGAAGATAATTCGGAACTCTATAACCAGGTTGATCGCCTGCTCGCCAAAATTGAGCCAGAGCATTATGAAAAAGACGAAAAGAACCGCTCGGTAACGCTGACCGAAGCAGGCGTGCGTCATATGGAAGGCCTGCTGATTGGCGCAAAGATGCTCGCTGAAAATTCATCGCTTTACGATATAGATAACGTATCGCTGGTGCATCATGTGAATCAGGCGCTGCGCGCGCACATACTTTTTACCCGCGATGTGGATTATATCGTCAAGGATAACAAGGTTATTATCATCGACGAATTTACTGGCCGCATGATGGAAGGCCGCCGTTACTCTGACGGCCTGCATCAGGCACTCGAAGCAAAAGAAAAAGCCAAGATCCAGAATGAAAACCAGACGCTGGCTTCGATCACATTCCAGAATTATTTCCGCATGTACCCAAAGCTGGCTGGCATGACCGGCACTGCGATGACTGAAGCGGGCGAATTCGGTGACATCTATAAGCTTGATGTGGTGGACGTGCCGACCAACGTGGATGTAGCGCGCGTTGACCAGCAGGACGAAATCTACCGTACCGCCAATGAAAAATACCGCGCAGTGATCCGTGAAATCAAAACGGCGCATGAAAAGAAACAGCCGGTATTGGTGGGCACGGTGTCGATTGAGAAATCGGAATATCTGTCGGAACTGTTGAAAAAAGAAAAAATCCCGCATCAGGTACTCAATGCCCGTTACCACGAGCAGGAAGCCTACATCATTGCGCAGGCCGGACGCCCTGGCGCGGTTACGATTGCCACCAACATGGCCGGTCGCGGTACCGATATTATGCTTGGCGGTAATGCCGAAATGCGTATTGCCAAAGAAACGGCTGAGATGGCTGACGGCGTAGAAAAAGACGCAGCTATCAGCAAAATCCGTGCGGAAGTCGCACAGGCGAAACAGGATGTGCTGGCAAGTGGCGGCCTGTTTGTCATTGCTACCGAACGCCATGAATCACGCCGTATTGATAACCAGCTACGTGGCCGCTCTGGCCGTCAGGGTGATCCAGGCGAATCTAAATTCTTCCTGTCGCTGGAAGACGATCTGATGCGTATCTTCGGCTCCGAGCGTATCGACGGGCTGCTCCAGCGCCTGGGCATGAAAGAAGACGAGGCTATCTTCCATCCGTGGATGACCAAGGCGATTGAACGCGCCCAGCAGAAGGTGGAAGCGCGTAACTATGAAGTGCGCAAAAACCTGCTGCGTTTTGACGACGTAATGAACGACCAGCGTAAGGTGATTTACGAGCAGCGCATTGAACTGATGGAAGCCGAAAGCGTGACTGAGACGATTCTGGCCATGCGCGAAGAAATCGACCAGAACCTCATTGCTGCTTATGTGCCTGCGCGCTCTTATGCCGATGCATGGATGACAGAGGACCTGCAAAAAGAACTCTTCCGCATTTACGGCCTGCACCTGCCGGTGGTGGATTGGGCAAAGGAAGAAGGCATCGCAGAAGAAGAACTCTATGCGCGCATTAACGCCGCAGTAAATGTGCATTTTGATGGCAAGCTGGCCCAGTATGGCGAGCCGCTGATGCGTATGGCGGAAAAACGTATCCTGCTGCAAACTCTGGATCAGCTGTGGAAAGAGCATCTGCTGGCGCTGGATCATTTACGCCAGGGCATTCATTTGCGCGGTTACGGCCAGCGTGATCCGCTGAACGAATATAAGCAGGAAGCCTTCGGCCTGTTTGAACAGCTGCTGAACCAGCTGCGCGAACTGGTGGTAAGCCGCCTGTCGCACCTGGAAATCCATATTGAAGCCCCGCCAATGTTCCCGCAGAACAATGATCCGAAGAACACAGGCCCAAAAAAGATGGTGGAAACCCGTCTTGACCCAGCGCTTAGCAGCGATGATGGGCAGTCATCATCTACGCCAAAAGTGGGACGCAATGATCCGTGCCCGTGCGGGTCTGGCAAGAAATATAAGCATTGCCATGGGCAGTTATAGCAACTTTAGTCACTCCATGTAAAATTTACTTGGAATCATTATAGTATACTGTCCAAAAGCGATTAGAATGTCCTGATCAGTTTGACCACCGGCGAAACCAGACGGGCGTGTCCGTCTTCCAGATTCAAGGGCTTGAAAGTCTGCGTCATCGAACGTGGCAGCAGGAACGGCGGATCATACTGGCGGATGATGGTTTTGGCTCCGCGCCCCTGATAATGTTGCGCCACCACGATTTGCCCAGTTTTGCAGGGCCTTTCCATTTCCGAGATAATGATGTCGCCGGGCAATATGCCTATAAGATTCATGCTGTCATCCCGCACTTCCAGTGCATAGGCTTTGGCAGAATAATCGGCGCTGGCCTCAACTTCGAGGTAGAATTTATCCTCTTTTTTAACAATGCCCGCCCGTTTTTTGCTTTGCTGAGGCTCGTGCTGGAAGGGAATCAGCAGTGGCGGTTCCATGAGCTGCCTGCCGCTATGCTCACGGATACCCAGTATATGCGCCACGGGCACGCCGATCAGGCGAGCGATCGCTGCGGCTTCATCGGCTTTCAGCTGCCGCCTGCCCTGGAACAGGTTGGTCACCACCGATTTATCCCGTCCGAGAATACGGGCCAGATCGGTTTGTGTGATGCCGTGCTTGATAAGCAATTGTTTTAGATGTGACAGGTTCATACCTCCTATCTTAACGGAATCGGCGATTCAAGCAGTTGAGTTTATTGTAATTTTATATTGACATATTATTGAGATTATCTCAATATTATTTTTATCGGTATTACTCATTATAAAAAAATAATTGCGAAAACCGTTATGGATCAACGCTTAATCGATGTCCTGAAATATCTTCATTTGACCGTGGATATGCTCAATAAGGAAATTGTCCGTTTTGCACGCAGCAACCAGTTTACAGAAACAGCGGAATGCATGCAGCTAATCGAATCTATCCGTGATAGCTGCACATGCAGCATTCAGGCGCTTAACACAGTCGAGCGCGCATTGCGCTACAGCGCCCTCAGGCCGCCGCCAGATGGAGAGGATACTACCTGATACCTGCGGTGATCGGGCCTTCGGCGCGGCCATGCACGAACTGGTCGACATAGTCATTGCCGCTGCGGTCGATTGAGCGGGCTTCGCCCTGCCAGATCAGCTGCCCATCATACAGCATCGCCACGCGGTGGGCGATACGGCGCACGCTGTTCATATCATGCGTGATGGTAAGGGTGGTGGCGCCGAGTTCTTTCGAGCACTGCACGATCAACTGGTTGATGACGTCGGCCATGATTGGATCGAGGCCCGTGGTCGGTTCATCAAAGAAAATGATTTCCGGGTTTGCTGCAATGGCGCGCGCAAGCGCCACACGCTTTTGCATGCCGCCGGAGAGTTCAGAGGGCGACAGGTTGGCTACGTCCGGGCCAAGGCCAACGGATTTGAGTTTTTCCACCGCCAGTTCCTTGGCCTGCGCTTTGCTTACCTGCTTGTTTTGCAGCAGTGCAAAGGTGATATTTTCCCATACCGGTAAGCTGTCGAACAACGCGCCGCCCTGAAAGAGCATGCCGAACTTGCCCATCATCTGCTGGCGTTCCTGCCTGCTGAGGCGGGTCACTTCCTGCCCGTCAATCTTAATGCTGCCGCTATCAGGCTTAATAATGCCCAGAATGGATTTGATCAGTACCGATTTTCCGGTGCCCGAACCACCAATCACCACAAGCGATTCGCCTTTCTCAATCGAAATATCCACGCCCTGTAGCACCTTCTTTTTACCGAAGGCCTTGCATACACCCGAAAGTTCAATTTTTGCGGTCATGGCGTTACTTTGAAAACAGCAGGGCAGTGAGGAAATAATTCGACAGCAGGATCAGGATCGATGACGACACCACCGCGTGCGTGGTAGCCGCGCCAACGCCCTGTGCGCCGCCTTTGGAATGGAAGCCGTGGTAGCAGCCCATCAGCGATACGATAAAGCCGAATGCCGACGCTTTGATCAGGCCGGACACTACGTCTTTAATTTCCAGGAAATCGAATGTGCTTTTGAGGTAAGGGCCGGGGGTGAAGTCGAGTGCGTGGATAGCCACCATATAGCCGCCGAACACGCCGATAATATCAGCGATCAGCACCAGGCATGGTAGCATCAAAATGCCTGCCAGAAGACGCGGCAGCACCAGGTATTTATAGGGGTCAGTAGACAAGGTGGTCAGCGCATCGATCTGTTCGGTAACGCGCATGGTGCCGATTTCTGCGGCATAGGACGCGCCGATACGGCCCGCCACCATAAGGCCAGCCATCACCGGGCCAAGTTCGCGGGTGATTGAAAGCACTACCACGATGGCAATGGAACTCTCGGCGTTAAAGCGCGAAAACCCCGAATAGCTTTGCAGCGCCAGTACCGCGCCTGTAAATATGGCCGTCATGCCGACCACCGGAAGCGAGTAATAGCCGATTTCCACCAGCTGCTTGAGCAGCATTTTGCCATAGAAAGGAGGGCGCAAAATGCCACTGAAGGCCGCCCATACAAAAAGCACCACGCGGCCAATGGCGGCGAGGAACAGCAGGAACATACGTCCTATGGGGGCGAGGAAATTGAAAAACGGCAGATTCATGCGCACTTTTGTACGCGATGAATCGGTAAATGTAAATGGTTCAATGAATCGGGATGCTTAGGCTAATTTATTCTTATGCCGCGCGATAGCTGCGTGCAATGCGCGTGCCCAGCCGGGTGAAGATTTCATAGCCGATGGTGTCGCAGCTGCCTGCCACCACATCTACCGTTTGTTTTTCATTGATAAACTCTGCGCGCAACCGGGGATTAAGCGCGGATTCGGGAACTTCGGTAATATCCAGGGCAATCATATCCATGGAAACGCGCCCCGCGATGGGCACTTTTACGCCTGCCACATAGGCAAAGCCTTTATTACTCTGGCTGCGCAGCCAGCCATCGGCATAGCCAAGCCCGGTAATCGCGATTTTTTGTGCCT
>JAGVKI010000278.1 GCA_020050695.1 Alphaproteobacteria bacterium
ATGATTTTCGACCTGATGGAAACGATGAACGCTACGCTGGAAAAGAATATCTACCAGTATTTTGGAAACCAGATCGTATATTAACGTATAGCCTCACATGAACATCTACCTCCCCATTGCCGAGATGTCGGTCAATGTTTTCCTGCTGCTTGGCATGGGGACGGTAACCGGTATATTGTCGGGCATGTTCGGTGTAGGCGGCGGCTTTCTGATGACGCCGCTGCTCATCTTTATCGGCGTACCGCCAGCCGTGTCGGTAGCGACGGTGGCAAACCAGATCATCGCTTCATCCGTATCTGGCTTTGTTGCGCATCTGCGCCGCGACAATGTTGATTTCAAGATTGGCTATTACATGCTGGGCGGCGGCCTTGTGGGTTCAACGCTGGGCGTGGCACTGTTCCGCTGGCTTAAAATGTCCGGCTATATCGATGTGATCATCTCAGTTATTTATGTGGTATTCCTTGGCTGCATTGGCGCGATGATGGCTGCCGACAGCATCAGGGTAATGCTCAAAGTACCCAAAAAGCATGCCGATGAAAGCAAGGTGCCGCTGGCGTACCGCCTGCCTTTGAAAGTGCATTTTCCGCGCTCCAAACTCTATATCAGTTCGATCATGCCCGTTGCCATCGGCGTGTTTGTCGGTGTCATGGTGTCGCTAATGGGCGTAGGCGGCGGGTTTTTCCTGATTCCCGCCATGATCTACCTGCTTGGCATGCCCACCTCTATTGTGATCGGCACCTCCCTGTTCCAAATCATATTTATTACCGCGAATGTTACGCTCCTGCAGGCTATCACCACCCAAACGGTCGACCTCATGCTTGCGCTGGTACTGCTGACAGGCTCGGTGGTCGGCGCACAGTTCGGCAGCAAAATAGGTGCGAAACTGCCTGCAGAATACTTACGCGGCATGCTGGCCGCGCTGGTGCTTTGCGTGGCAACCAAGCTGGCCTTTGGCCTGTTTACGCCTCCTTCCAATGTGTATAGTGTCAGCCTGATCGATGACTAGGTTTATCCGCTTTCTCCTCATTGCTGGCTTAGCCCTGCTGCCGCTTCCATTGCAGGCCGCGCCGCTGGTGGGCGATTTGTCCAACTACCGCATCAATATTGATTCCAGCTTTAACGGCACGCGCATTTTCTTGTTTGGCACACGCAATGAAACGGGCGATATTGTCGTGGTAGTACGAGGCCCATTGCAGGATTACATTGTACGAAAGAAAGAGCAGATTGCAGGCATCTGGGTCAATAACGAGCGCATGAAGTTTTTTAATGTGCCTGATTTTTACAGCGTGGCCAGCAGCCGCCCGCTCAGTGAAATTGAACAAGCTACTATTTTCCGCCAGTTGGGCATCGGCCTGGATAACCTGCTCACCCCGCCGCTTGCCCCCCAGTTACAGGTCAAATTCGATAGCTTTTCAGAAGCGTTCCTGAACCATCAGAAAGACCGCAAGCGCTATAAGGCAGAGCCCGCGAACATGCAGTTCATGGCAGAAACATTATTTAAAACCACCATTGAATTTCCCGATAATATTCCCCCTGGAAATTACACGGCAGAGATTTATCTTATTAATGGCGGCGACGTGACGGGTATGCAGTCCATTCCCATTAGCGTTGTTAAAAGCGGACTGGATGCATTCCTGCACCGCTACGCCCATGAGCACCCTGCGCTGTATGGCATTACGGCCATAGTAATGGCGCTTTCTATTGGCTGGTTTACTGGCCGTTTGTTTGAGAAAATATAACTGGAGGCATAATGGAAATCGCCCACGTGAACCCCGACAACCAACGCAGCGTTAAATACCTCGTATGCGTTGACCACCGCGAAGAATCACGCGTGGCACTGCGGCTTGCATGCATGAAAGCCAAAGCGCGCAATTATCGCATCGACCTGCTGCATGTTATCACCCCCACCGACTTCCAGACACTCGGCGGCGTGGCAGACCGTATGCGCGAAGAGCAAATGGGTGAAGCACAGGAACTGCTCAATGCCCTGTCTGACGACGTGCGCCAGACCTTTGGCATTACACCGGGCATTATTCTGCGCGAAGGCAGCACGGGCGATGAGATCGTAAGTGTCGCGCTGCAGGACCCCGATACCATTATTATTTACCTGGGTATTGCGCAGCAAAGTTCCAGCCGTGGCAAACTTGCTTCATGGCTGGCAGGCCAGCTGGGCAGCAAGCTGTTCGTGCCACTGCTTATGGTGCCTGGGAACCTGACGGAGCAGCAGCTTCAGACGCTGGTTTAGCCTCGTCCTTCGAAACATCTGCTGCTTTTTTGGCATGCTTAAACGGCGCCCATGGTATGGTAACCACCACCGTATCGGCCAGCTTGTCATGCCAGCTCTGGCGCTTCTTATCAAAAATGATCCAGAAGAACCCAAGCCCCAAAAACATGCCCGATATAAAATAGCCCATGGCGCGCAATATACATTGCAGGATAGAGGGTTTTCCTTCGGTTTTGACATCAACGACCTTCAACCTCATCACCATTTTACCCGGTGTGGATGACCAGATCATCCAGCAAAGCGCTGCCATAAACGCCATAATGCCGAACTGGAAGGTGGTGTTTTGCGCCCAGTATCGAAAAAACCCTGACTCATACAAGGTGCTCCAGAGAAACTGGCTTGCCTCTTCCGGAGTGGGCTTCATGCGAGCTTCCTGCTGAAGCTGCGCAAAATTCACCGGCGGCGGCCCGTAGAATAATCGAAAAATAGGCTCTATGAATGGAATCAGCGGTATCAGTATCAATGAGTCAATCGTGGCGGCCATCATGCGACGATTAAAGCGGCCATACTTTGCGTCTTCAGGCTTCTTCTTGCGCGGGGCAAGCCCCATAATACGCATCAGGTCACTGGATTGAATATCTTTTTTCATACGTCGCACAGCCTGCTGAGTGATGGAACCTGCGTCCATATCTCCTGGCTGGGATCCAGCTTCGGAATGGACAGTAAAGCTATAGTCTTTGGCAAAAACTTTTCAAGCGTCGATAGGGTTGCATCCAGCGCAACTGGCGTCTGGCCATTTGCATCACCAGAATCGCTGACTACCACACCGGCTACTTTAATGCCGCGCGCAACCACCGCTTCCACCGCTGTCAGTGTGTGGCTGATCGAGCCAAGATAGCTACCAGCTACAATAACCGCCGGCCAGGAAAGCGCCTGCATCCAGTCCAGTACTGTCTGCTTGTTGTTAAGCGGCGCCATGACGCCCCCCACCCCTTCGACCACCACCAGGTCCGAATTATCCTCGGCGCAGCCGCGGCAGAACATCACCAGTGCGCCTACATCCACCGGGTTGCCTTCTTTTTCTGCGGCCATATTAGGCGCAAGCGGCGCCTTGTAGCGCCAGGGTGAAATCGCCTGCATCAACTGAAGCGTAGGCGTTTTGACGCCTGAACTTTTCAGGATCATTGCTGTGTCATTGGTAAGGTCGCTTGGGTCAAAGCCGCTGATGACAGGCTTGATCGCGGTAACCGGCGTTGCAGCCTGGCGCATCTGCCAGCAAAGCGCTGTGGTTACAACCGTTTTACCGATACCTGTTCCAGAAGAAGTAATGAATAAACGTTTCATTTAGTTAGACCCTTGTTTTTTACGTACTATCATTCGCAGTATTTTCCATGTAACCGGCAAGCCCTCAGGCGTATGGAAACGCCCTCTGTATGCCTGTTCCAGCTTATCCAGCTGGTTTTTAGTCATCAGCCCCCGATTGCGGCCAGCTGCTTTATGGCTGGCACCAATCGAGCGTATGGCCTGCATCAGTTGTAGCGTATCATGGTAATGTTCTACCACCGTTTTTTCATGCAGCTGCTTAACCGAGAAACCAGCCGAAGACGCATAGGTCGCCAGCGTGTTCATGCTCTCAAACTCACTGGCATGCGTCTGGCTATCGACGGCTTTGAATGCCTCTTTTAGTTCTTCAAGCGTGCCCGTGGTAAAGGTGGTAAGCACCGCGTAGCCTTCCGGCTTCATAATGCGTGCTATTTCGGTAAGCGCCGCTTGCGGGTCATTAGCCCATTGCAGCATAAGGGAAGAAAACACCCCATCAAAGCTTCCGCTGGCAAAGGGCAGCTGGTGTACGTCGCCGTTGATAACCGGAACATTGCGCGAAGCCGTTTTTATGCACATGCCGTATGCAATGTCGCAGGCAGTGATGTTCCATTTAAACCCCTGCTGTGCAGCTTGTTCGGCAAGCATCCCGGTACCGCTGCCAATATCGGCAATACAGGCGCCGTCGGGCCAGTAGGCACGTGCGGCAGCAATGGTTTCAGCGAGAACCTGCTGCTGAAGCTTTGCCTGGGTATCATATACCCCTGCTGCGCGGCCGAAATCTGTCTTTATACCCTTGGTATCATACATGATTGTGCTCATGTATCAGCTCAGAAACCTTATCTGTCGCATGCCAGTGGGGGGCATGTCCGCAGTCGGGAAATTCCACAAGGCGTGCGTGCGCTATCGTCTGTTTAAAATGATATGACTGCTCGATACTGATTACCACGTCCTTGTTGCCATGCAGTAATAAGGTAGGGGGAAAGTTCGACATATCAAGGCCAGCGCAGGAAAAATCTTCCAGCACATCCAGCCAGGCCTTCCAGTTTTGCATAAGCACCGCGCCGCTATCCTGCTTACTTAAATAGCCCCGCACCTCAGCTTCATTGCGGTCATCCTTTACAATCAATTCCCATGCTTTTTTAAGCGTGCGCTCTGGGTTCGCCGTGTAATTTTCATAAAATCTGGCATGCAGGTCAGGCTTCATACCAAGCGGCACCTCATTGCTTGCTACGAACTGGAAAGGCGCGGCAATAAGCACCAGGCGTTTTGGTGCGATCAAACCCGTTGCAATGGCGCGCACCGCCAGCTGTCCGCCAAGCGACCAGCCAATGATGGTGTCCTTACCCTGCGCAGCATGCGTAAGCGCCTCAAGCGCTGCTGCGGGGTTTTCGTAGCTGGCATATTCAAAATGGTCAGCGCCCGGCGCGATGGCGGCAAGCGCGTCATGCGGCTGCCCCCAGCCACTTAAAGCAAGCATGCTCATAGCCAGCCCTGCTCTTTGATAATGGCGGCGACCTGCTCAATATGGTCTTTTTCATGCAGCGCCGAAAACGCAAAGCGCAGGCGGGCGGTATTTTCAGGCACGGTCGGCGGGCGAATCGCCGCTACCAGGAAGCCTCTTTCTTCCAGTATCCTTGAGGCCTCCAGCGCTTTTTCATTTTCCTGCATGATTACGGGCACAATAGCGCTTTGCGCCACCTCCAGCCCCAGCAGTGATGTAAAGTGCCGCGCATTGGCCAGCGGTTTGGCAACCAGCTGCGTAT
>JAGVKI010000287.1 GCA_020050695.1 Alphaproteobacteria bacterium
GCAAGGTCAGGCTTTCATACTGCGCGGCAAGCACAAGGAACACCAGAAGCACGCAAAGCGGGAATACCCATAACGCCGTGTTACCGGCAAGAATCTGCTGGTAGGTCAGATCCGTCCATTCAAAGCTCATGCCTTTAGGCAGCACTTCATTGGCAATCTTGACCATCGCAGCTTCCGCCTGTCCGGTAGAAAAGCCCGGCGCAGGGCCACCATTAATATCAGCGGTGCGGTACGCGTTATAACGCATCGCACGCTCAGGGCCATAGCTTTGCTTCACTTTCAGGATACTGCCCAGCGGCACCATTTCGCCCGCAAGGTTACGCACCTTCAGCTTAATGATGTCTTCGGCATGGCTGCGGAACGGAGCATCTGCCTGTGCAATAACCTGATAGGTACGGCCAAAACGGTTAAAGTCGTTGATGTAAAGCGAGCCGAGATAAATCTGCAATGTTTCAAACACACTGCCCAGCGGCACGCCAAGCTGCTTGGCACGGGTGCGGTCAATATCCACAAACAGCTGCGGCACATTGATCTGGAAGCCGCTATACACGCCAGCCAGTTCCGGTGTCTGGTAGGCCTTGCCCATCAGCGCGCCCATGGCCTGCGCAAGCGCTTCGTCGCCCAAGTCACCGCGATCTTCAATCTGTAATTTAAAGCCCCCCGTGGTGCCAAGGCCCATAACCGGCGGCGGTGGCAACACCATCACAAATGCGTCTTTGATAGCGCCGAACTGCATATTGATGGACTGCGAAATCGCCCCTGCAGAAAGCTCACCGCTATTGCGTTCATGAAAATCTTTCAACGGTAGAAAAACGATGCCCGCGTTGGAACTGTTGGTAAAGCCGTTGATGGATAGGCCAGGAAATGCCACCGCATGGTCCACACCCGGTGTTTTCATCGCGATTTCCGACATGCGGCGGATCACATCTTCCGTGCGGTCGAGCGACGCACCGTCAGGCAACTGCGCAAAACCAATCAGGTACTGCTTATCCTGCGCCGGGATATACCCCATCGGCACATGGGAGAAGCCTACATAGGTCAGGCCAACCAGCACTATATATACCCCGATAGCAGCGCTCTTGCGGGTCAGCACACGGGTTACCTTGTGCGAGTAGCTATCGGAACTGCGTTTAAAAAAGCTGTTAAAACGCGCAAAGAACCCGCCCAGATACTTATCCATAACGCGGCTGAGCACATCTTTAGGCTCGTGGTGGCCTTTGAGAAGCAATGCTGCAAGCGCCGGGGAAAGCGTAAGGGAGTTAAAGGCCGAAATGATGGTGGAAATGGCAATGGTCAGCGCGAACTGGCGATAGAACTGCCCGGTCAGGCCGCTGATAAATGCAATCGGCACGAACACGGCAATCAGCGTCAGCGCAATTGCGATAATCGGGCCGCTTACTTCGCGCATCGCCTGATACGTAGCGTCACGCGGGGTCAGGCCGGATTCAATATTACGCTCTACGTTTTCCACTACTACGATGGCGTCATCCACCACGATACCGATGGACAGTACAAGCCCGAACAACGTCAGCGCATTGATCGAAAAGCCGAACAGATGCATCAGCGCAAAGGTACCCACCACCGAAACCGGAACCGCCACCAATGGAATGATGGAAGCGCGCCATGTCTGGAGGAACAATATCACCACAATCACCACGAGCAGAATCGCTTCAAGAAGCGTGTGAATTACCGCATTAATGGATTCACGCACGAAGCTGGTCGGGTCATATACGATGCTGTAGTCCACATCTTCCGGAAAATCTTTTTTGAGTTCTTCCATTAGCGCACGCACGTTGTTGGACAGTTCAAGCGCGTTGGAGCCAGGCTGCTGGAAAATACCCAGCGCAACGGCAGGCTTGTTATCCAGAAGCGAGCGCAGCGAATATTGCGAACTGCCCAGTTCCAGGCGCGCCACGTCTTTCAGGCGCGTAACAGCGCCGCTTGGGTCGCTCTTGATAATAATGTCAGCAAATTCTTCTTCGGTCTGAAGGCGTCCCTGCGCATTCACGTTCAGTTGCATTTCAGTACCAGGCGCACTTGGCGACGCACCGATTACACCGGCGGCAACCTGCACGTTCTGTTCACGGATGGCGGCAATCACATCGCTGGCGCTCATGCCGCGGCCCGCTACCTTATCGGGATCAAGCCAGATACGCATGGAATAATCGCTGCCACCGAAAATTTCCACCTGACCGATGCCGGAAATACGGGTGATACGGTCCTTAATGTTCAAGGTCGCATAGTTACCCAGATAGAGCAGGTCATAGCGTTTCTTTGGTGAAAGCAAATGCACCACCATGGTCAGGTCGGATGAACTTTTGATCGTGTTCACACCAAACTGGCGCACAATATCCGGCAGGCGCGGAAGCGCCTGGTTTACACGGTTCTGCACCAACTGCTGCGCTTTATCGGGATCGGTTCCCAGCTTGAAGGTGACGGTCAGGGTCATGCGGCCATCAGACGTGCCCTGCGAGAACATATACAGCATGTCTTCAACGCCGTTGATCTGTTCTTCAAGCGGAGCCGCTACCGTTTCAGCGATTACTTTCGGGTTGGCACCGGGATACTGCGCGTTTACCACCACCGATGGCGGCACCACTTCCGGATATTCCGAAATCGGCAACTGCCATATGGAGATAAAGCCCGCAATGAAAATCAGCAGGGAAAGCACCGCCGCAAAAATTGGACGGTCAATAAAGAAGCGTGAAATATTCATAGAGTGTTTCCTATGGTGCGTAAGTCTACTTTGCTTGACCTGCTGCAGGTTTGATGTCGTTTAAGGTGCCGCGATCATCCATAGGCACGACTTCCGGGGTTACCGGCTGGCCAGGACGTGCACGCTGAGTACCGCTTACTACGATCTTTTCGCCTGCCTTCAGGCCGGATTGCACAATGCGCAATCCTTCGGCTGCATGGCCGAGCTTTACTTCGCGGTATTCCACCTTGTTGTCTTTACCCACCACCAGCACAAAACGCTTGTTCTGGTCGGTTCCTACCGCACGGTCCGTAATCAGGAGCGCCTTGGTCGTATCGGTTTCGCCAATGCGCATACGGGCAAACAGGCCCGGCACCAGCACACCGTCTTTATTCTCGAAGCTTGCGCGAACGCGAATCGTGCCTGAGGTCTGGTTCAGACGGTTATCGAAGGAGTCAATTTTACCTTTATGCGGAAACCCGTCTTCACCCATCAGCGACAGGCTTACAGGAATCTTTGCAGACTGGCCGTTTTGGGTAGACTGCGCCTGCGCGTATTGCAGATAGGTCGATTCATCCACTTCAAAATCCGCGTAAATCGGATCGCTGGACACGATACTGGTCAGCACGGGGGCATTCGGGCCCGCTTCCACCAGGTTACCGAGCGTGATTTCAGCACGGCTGAGACGGCCAGAAATCGGTGCTTCAATCTGGGTATATTCAAGATTCAGCTTCGCAGTAACCAGCGCCGCGCGCGCTACGGCGGCATCGTTCCTGCGCTGTTCAAATTCACGCTGCGGAACAGCTTTGTCCGCAAGCAAGGTCTGGGCACGCTTAAGGTCGGCATCCGCCAGTGCAGCGCGCGCTGCGGCTGCTTCAAGGGCTGCCTGGTACGGGCGCGGATCAATGGTAAACAGCTTGTCGCCTGCCTTTACCATCTCGCCATTTTTGAAATGCACCTTATCAATCGTGCCGCTGATGCGCGGGCGTATATCGACCTGGTCAACCGCAACAATACGGCCAGAAAAATCATGCCAAAGCTGGATATTTTTTTCCATGACTTCGGCCACACTTACCGGCGCAGCGCCACCTTCACCCCAGCCACCGCCAGCACCTGGATGCATAAACTTGCTATATCCGACATATGCAACGCCTGCTACGGCAGCAATCACTATAATCTTGGTTTTGGCAGACATATATTCTCCTTAACTACCCGTATTCTTTTTCTTTGGCTGGTTTGCTGCTGGTTTTGACCGGTTGGTCAACAGGGGCTACCGGCATATCCTGCGCCGCTTTGAAGTAGCGCAGCAGGCCGGACTTTAAATCACGCTGAATAATTTCGACATCGTTTTTCAGCTTCGCCTGATACATGACTCCGCATATATATGCCAGCATTTCCTGTGACGTACCGACCAGGTCATCCACCTGCGCAAGGCCTTGCGCCTTGGCATCACGCAGCAAGCTTTCAAAATACTTGGCGGAGCGATTGAAGATTTCGTCCATTTTGCAGCGTATACGCTCTTCCTGGGTGCTGAGTTCGCTTCCGCATGTCATATACGGACAGCCTAGCACTTTACCGAATTTATTGGCCTGTGCCAGTTGCATTTCATAGGCCAGCTGGCAGTATTGCGCCAGACGCTCCATAGGAGGAAGCGCAGGAGAAAACACGCTGTCGAACAGGTGGCGTTTATCGTTCCATAATTTTTCGAATGCCTCAATTACCACATCAACCTTGGAGGGAAAATAATGGTAAAAACTGCCCTTCTGGATTTTGGCGACATGGCAGATGGCATCTACGCTGACAGAACCGTAGCTTTGCGACCACAGCAGTTCTATGGTCGATTCCAGTATCTTATCGCGGGTGGATTTAGGGGGCGGGGATTTTTCCATGCATGACCGATAGCATATTTGACTGATCGGTCAACTTGCTTTTTTTGCATGGCTAATATGAAGTTACGCTCATGCCTGTATCAATGTTGTACGAATAACCGGCGTCGCGAGTAAGCTGCGCTGCACAGGACATTTTCCCGCTACATCCAGCAATTTCGCGCGCTGCTCCTGGGAAAGTTCCGGGCCATGCAGCACCAGTTCCTTGGTAAATACATCGATCTTGCTGCCAGCGCCGACCACTTCGCGTTTGTTATGCGCCATACGCACTTCTACTTTCTCCAGCGGCCAGTTCATGCGTTTGGCATACCAGCGCACCGTCATCGCCGTGCATTCGCCCAGCGCTGCAAGTAGTAGGTCATAGGGTGCGGGCCCCAGATTTGCGCCGCCTGCCGCTACATCTTCATCGCCCACCAGATGATGGCCGGAGACCTCAATAAACACGGCAAAAGCGCTCTCTCCGCTTTCTTCAATACGTGCGGAAATACTACTATTATCAGTCATATATGCCTCTTTTGCCCTTTGGATGCTTAAAATGGTTAATCCGCACCATAATCCATGCTATAAGTGAGGGGTAGCATATTTATATAGGCCCAGACACGGGCAGACTAACGGGTTCGATGTGACATGACTGCACACCCTCCCTTTAAGGGACGCAAAAACGCCACCACTGTTACTGCAGAACGTGCCGCGCGCATTATTTGTAAAACCCCGCCTGATCTTTCGGGCCGCACTACCATTGCCGGTTATGCCATCGACAGCGCGTCCGCCAACACACCCATGGACCGCGATGATGCGGTAGCGCTGGAATATAAAATCGACCCGGTACATGGCAAAGTCGCCATCCTGCATATCACCATTGCGGACGTTGCCGCCTCCTCGCCGCATGGCGTGCATAAAGAACCTAATCCTACGCTTGCCGCCCTCGACCAGGATGCACAGACTAACGGCGAGACCATGTATTTCAATTTCGGCATTTCGCCCATGCTGCCTGAAACCATGCAAAACCGCTTAAGCCTGGAAAATGGCAAGGAGCGCCCCGGCCTGACGATTTCGGTCACACTCGACCAGGACGCTAATATTGTGCACACTGAATTTTCCCGTACACGGATTAGCGCCCATTGCAAAAGCTACCAGGATGCCAGTAAAGACATCAACGTACATGCGCACCCGCTGCAGCAATTATCGGTAGTCGCCAAGCATGTGCTCAAAAAGAAAAGCAGCGTTACCGATCTTCCGCATTATGACCCGCTAACAGGGATGTATACCGATTCGGAAGGCAACCAGCGTCACATCAATACGGACGAACTCA
>JAGVKI010000299.1 GCA_020050695.1 Alphaproteobacteria bacterium
GGAATTTCAGCGCATAGGGTGTGGCCACTGCGGCAAATAAACCAATCGAGGTTTTATCCACGCCGGATTCAGAAAGCCATGCAGACAATGTCGCAGCGGTAAGCGCGAGCGGCAGACCGCTGGAAAAACCCAGCAGCAATACGATCAATATACGCGGTTTGAAATATTCCGAGATGTGGGCGCGTGCCATGCTGCGTTTTACGCAACCAGTTCACGCAGCGGGCGAAGCGAGCGCGCACCCAGCTGCTGAATGATCTCCGCCGCGCAGCAATTGCCCAGCATCGCGCAGGAGCCCATGTCCCAGCCGCGCGTGTAACCGAACAAAAAGCCGCTGGCATATAAATCACCCGCGCCGGTGGTATCAATCACGCGGTGCACCGTTTGCGCCGGGGCATCATGCGCACCGTCAGACGCGAGCACCACGCTGCCTTTTTCGCTGCGGGTGATCGCCACAATCGAGCACATGCCACGCAGCGTGTTTGCCGCTTCATCAAAATTTTCCGTCTGGAAGAGTGATTTTGCCTCGGATTCGTTGGCGAACAGAATATCGATGTCGTTCTTGATCATCTCCAGGAATTCATCGCGGTGACGGTCCACGCAGAACGTGTCCGACAGCGTGAAAGCCACCTTGCGGCCAGCGGCGCGCGCTGCTTTCATACCCTTGCGAATCGCAGCCTTGGCGTGCTCGGTATCCCACAAATAGCCTTCGATGTACAATACAGCCGATTGCTCGATGATGCTCACGTCAATATCAATTTCCGATACGTTGCTGCATGCGCCAATGAACGTAGCCATGGTGCGCTGCGCATCCGGGGTAACGCATACCAGGCAGTTGGCGGTGGCCGGGCCATCAGTGGCCGCCTTGCTGGAAAAATGTACGCCGACCGTGTGCATGTCGTGGGTGAAGATTGAACCCAGCTGGTCTTGCTTTACCTTGCCGATAAACGCCGTGCGTGCGCCCAGCGACGCAAGGCCAGCCAGGCTGTTTGCCACAGAGCCGCCCGAGCATTCGGTGGCCTGTCCCATTTGTGAATATAAGTGGCGTGAACGCTCTTCATCGACCAGCTGCATGCTGCCTTTGGCCAGTTCGTTGCGGGTCAGATATGCTTCATCCACAAAACTGAGCACATCGACAATTGCATTACCGATACCCGTTACGTCATATTTAATACCGGCAGTGTTATTTGTTTTGCTCATGCCACTTTCTCGCTTTCTCTAGTGTTTCCGGCGTATCAACCCCCAGCGGCACTGCGTCCACCACGGCAATATCAATACGCATATTCGCTTCAAGCGCCCTAAGCTGCTCTAATTTTTCCCGCTTTTCAAGCAAACTTGGAACCATCCCGACAAATTCAGCTAAGGCCTTGCGGCGATAGGCATAAATCCCGATATGATGGTATAGCGCCCCTTCGCCTGAAGGCACAGTGCTGCGCGAAAAATAAAGCGCGCGGCCTTTTGTGCCGCTGGCGTCAAAGGCAATCACCGGCTTTACCACCGCCGGGTCGGTTTTCTCATCAAGGTCGGTAATTTCTGCCGCCAGCGTCGCAATATCCACCCTGGGATCGGAAAGCAACTGCGCCGCCTGTACTATGATGGAGGGATCCAGGGTCGGCATATCGCCCTGTACATTAATAATAACATCATGCCTGCCATCGGGATCGACCCTGCCTAGCGCCTGCCAGATACGGTCAGAGCCGGAAGGCAAATCAGGGTCGGTCAGCACGGCACGGCCACCTGCCTTGGTGATCGCATCAAAAATCGCCTGGCTGTCACAGGCAACCACCACTTCCCCTACGTTAGAGGCCACCGCCCGCTCCCACACATGTACGATCATGGGCCGCCCGGCTATGTCAGCCAAGGGTTTTTGCGGCAGGCGCGTGGCCGCAAGGCGGGCTGGAATTAAAATGATGGGATTCACGGCTTTACCCTATGTTTTGTTATTCTTTAATCATTCTGGGCGCTATTTTTAGCACTGAGCGTAATCTTTGATTGAATGAGCAGAAACAGCATATTATAAAGGCACCGTCTTTGACCTATCCAATAGTAAATAATACAAGGTTTATATGTCTGATTCTGGAATTGAAATCAATAAAATTGCCGGGGCCATCCTGCTTGCTGGCGTTATCGCAATGGTCACGGGTCTGGCTAGCGAAGGCCTCTACAAGGGCAGCATTGGCGGCGAACATCATGGCGGCCATGAAGCAAAACGCGGCTACAGCATTGAAGGCGCAGAATCGACAGAGTCCGCTTCAGCGGCACCAGCAGCGGAAGAAAAACCGGTGGATATTGCAGCGTTCATGGCCAAGGCAGATGCCAAGGCCGGTGAAGGCCTTGCTAAGAAATGTACCGCATGCCATACCTTCGATAAGGGCGGCAAGAACGGCGTAGGCCCTAACCAGTGGGGCCTCGTGGGCAGCCATTTCGGTCATGCGGAAGGCTACAGCTATTCAGCTGCCATCCAAGGCATGAAGGATAAAAAATGGGGCGCGCAGGAACTGTCTGACTTTCTTGCCAACCCAAAGAAATATATCCAGGGCAACAAAATGTCATTCGCGGGTATTTCCAATCCACAAGACCGCGCCAACCTGATTGCTTATTTAAGCACGCTTAAATAGAATGCCTTCGCACTCTGCTGATTCTGTCAGCAGGCTATTGAACCGTAAGGAGTGGCTATGGACGGCATAAGCATCACCTATATCTGGCTTACCGCAGCGGTGCTTCTCATGCTTATCGAAGCCCTTGGCGCGCCCGGCACTGGCCTTATGTTTGCAGGCCTTGGCGCACTGACCACAGGCATGTTCCTTTATACGGGTATGATGCCGGTAGATGATTTCGCCGCGCAGTATGTCACGTTTTTCCTGGCCAGCGCCCTGTGGGCCGCCATGCTGTGGAAGCCCCTGCAGGAATTTCGGCGTGGCAAAAAAGGTGCTCAGACTGGCTACAGCAATATTATTGGTGATCTTGCCTATGTGGGCAGCACAGGTATTACCCGCACCGACGGCGAAGTCACCTGGTCAGGCACCATCATGAAGGCACGTCTGGCGCAGGACGCTGGCACCGACTATCTGGAAGCTGGCACCACCGTTATTATCGTAAGCGTGGCCGGAGCCACCCTTACCGTCAAACCACAATCGTAATTCACCCGCCTATTTCCCAGGAGAACCGCTATGGAACCAATTTTAGCACTTGCGGCTATTGTTATGATTATCGTGCTGATGGGCGTCAAAACCGTACCGCAGCAGCAGGCATGGGTCGTTGAAAGCCTTGGTAAATATAACCGTATTTTAGAGCCGGGCCTTAACATCCTGATCCCATTCTACCAGAAGGTATCCTATAAGCATTCGCTGAAAGAACAGGCCGTGGAAGTGCCCGAGCAGGCAGGCATCACCCGCGATAACGTGACGCTGAATCTGGACGGCATTCTCTATATCCGTATCACCGACCCGGTAGCGGCATCCTACGGCGTAAGCAATCCTATCTACGCGGTGCAGCTGCTGGCGCAGACCACCATGCGCTCGGAAATCGGCAAGCTGACACTGGATAAAACCTTTGAAGAGCGCGAGGCGCTGAATGCCAATATTGTTGCCGCCATTAACCAGGCGGCACAAACTTGGGGTATCCAGTGCATGCGTTATGAGATCAAGAATATTACCCCACCGAATTCGGTGCTCAAGGCGATGGAATTGCAGATGGCCGCTGACCGCCAGAAGCGTGCGACTATTCTTGAATCCGAAGGCAAGCGCCAGTCACAGATCAATGTGGCAGAAGGCCGCAAGCAGGAAGTGGTACTGGCCTCCGAAGGCGCCATGACCGACCAGGTCAACCGCGCCAAAGGTGAAGCGGAAGCCATCCTGGCCGTATCGGAGGCGAGCGCCAAAGGTATTGCGCTGTTGGCCCAGGCCATCACTCAGCAAGGCGGCAATGAAGCCGTTGCCCTTAAAATCGCTGAGCAATATGTCAGCGCATTCCGCGAACTGGCGAAGGAAGGCACCACCATCCTGCTGCCTGCCAATGCAGGTGACGCAGGCGCCATGGTCGCGCAGGCGCTGACCGTATTTGACAGCATCCGCAGCGCCA
>JAGVKI010000092.1 GCA_020050695.1 Alphaproteobacteria bacterium
TATTGAAGAGTCTTCTGACATCCAAAACAACAAAAAATAATGTATTTTCATTGGCTTAATTATTAATAACTGGTAATCAGTATTAATAAAATGCGATATTTTATTTACCACTATTTATTAATTTATTAACGTTAATTTAGATCACGTTAAGTAATATGAAGGCATCACCTCAACGGGAGGAATGCCATGAAAACCAAGACCTGCTTACTTCTTATCGTACTCATGCAACTCAGTGGCTGCATTGTCACCCCACGTATTGAGTTACCCGAAACCATCAGTTTTGACGCCGTGCCACCAGAGCAGAAGGCGCTTACTTATAATGATATTATGTGCTGCTGGCGCTGCAATGCGTAGCGCAAGCACTACGTTAAAGAATTAAAATAAGCCTTTAAAATACTTTTGTTTTTTGATATGGACGGATGCATGAACGCACCCGTCCATTCTTCTTTGTACGCCCCGGATTTCCTGGTAGCACGTATCTTGTACAGGGACGCGCTTATACTGATCATTGATAAACCCGCAGGACTTCCAGTGCATAAAGGAACAGGCGGCGGCGAGAATCTTGAACAGTATTTTGAGGCACTGCGTTTTGGCCTTCCCCAGCTTCCTGCCCTCGGGCATCGCCTTGACCGCGAAACCAGTGGTTGCCTGATACTCGGCAGACAGCGCCATGCCCTGCAAACATTGGGGAAGCTTTTTTCAGATAATAAGATCAGCAAGACCTACTGGGCGATTGTTAAAGGCACCCCTGCGCAGCCTGAAGGGCGCATAGACGCACCGCTGGCCAAACAAAGCCCAAGCGGCAAACGCTGGCATATGAAAATAGCCGATGATGGCCAACCCGCCACCACCTTGTATAAGGTAATGGGCACCCATGAAGGCTATAGCTGGCTGGAAATGACCCCACTTACTGGCCGCACCCATCAACTGCGCGTGCATTGCGCAAGCCTTGGCTGCCCTATTGTCGGGGATCGGATTTATGGCGACCCAGCGCCGGAGGGCTTTACCAATATGCTGCATCTGCATGCCCGCAGCATTACAGTACCTTTATACTACAAGAAACCGGATATCGCAGCCACCGCGCCTGCGCCAGAACATATGCAGGACATTTTGAAACAATGCGGCGCTACCAGCGAAACTTGATCTTACTTAAGTCGTAACGGTAGTTGATCATTACCGCTTCCCTTTTAGCAGAGAACGTCCAGCCTGAATCGCTCGACGGTGTATAGAATAATTCAAAACGCCGTGTGCTTACATTGGTGCTCAGCTTGTAACGCAATATAAGCCTGCCGCCATTTTCATATTCCTGAGAGAAAATTCTAAACTGCCGTTTTTCTACTCGATCATCGATCACATTAATTAAGTTTTTGATTTCATTTCCTTTTAACCCTATTTTTTCTAGGGTAGCGAGCACCTTCACGGCATTTTTGGATTGTCGCTTCTTTGTTTCTGCCGCCACCGCTTCACAGGCAAGGCCCATTAGTAGCAGCGCGGCCACTACTAACGCAATTTTTGTCATAGATTAACTGTATCATATTTGCAACAGTTGCGCCAGTTCAATATCGCTGTAATCAAGACTGAGAGCGGGATATAGCCGTTTATATGCCATCCCCGATACGATAAAAATGCTGCGCCGCAGCATATAACCTATTTGGCGCAATGGGTTGAGCCCCGGATTGACACCCCCGCAGCAGGCTATTACAAATCATATAAAGCCCGGCAACCTATAAGCACGGGCATAAAACAAAGACTATAACGGGAGTATAAATATGGCACGTACGCTTCAAAAAGCGGCGGCGAAAATTGCGCTGCCAAACAATATCAGGGTAATCCTATGAGCAGCCCTGAAATCACCTGTATCCCAGTTACCCCTGATATGTACCAGCATATGGCACTTATTGATCACGCAGCAGATGACCGCTGGAGCCCGCAGACCCTGGCATATCGCTTTAAAGACAGCAGCATTACCGCCCAGGCGGCCATCATAGACGGCAAGGTTGCCGGTTATGTCATGTACCAGCGCGACGATCAACACCACCAGAACAGCATCCTGAAATTCACCATCGACCACGCTTTTGCGGATCGCTCATTTGAGATACAGGAAAAACTGCTGGATGTGGTGAAAGAGGATATGAGCCTGCAAGGCCGTAACCATATCGTGCTTTATACCGATAGCGCTGACGAAGAAACCCTCAGCTTTTTTAAACGCAGCCACAGCGAATTCAAACGGCTCAATGCCGCTGGCACCGGCCATGTCATGCTGATTTATGAAATGCCAGATATTCCCAAGCGGTTTGGTTACAGGTCATCTCCGCTCGACAGCACCAGCATCGACACCAGTAACCTGCCACCTAATGCATTCAGTTCTTCCAGCTTTATGAGCATACCGCAAATGGACGGCCTTACTTTTTCAAGCGGGTTCAGCCAGCCAATACCGAACCAGGATTTCAGCGCTGGCAACGCAGACATCTATGGCGGTTTTTCTTTTAGCACAAACAACCTGCCTGCCGATGAAACTCCTGAATGGGCTCAATCTGCCAGCGAACCAGAACCATCCTCACATGCCCCACGCAAGCTATCAGCTGCTGAATATATTGTACGCTCACGTGAAAAACTTACCGAAATGACGGGTATGGAGTGGGAAACAGTTACGCTTGGAAAACTCGGCAAGTGGATAGCAACCAACCCACACGAAGCTGGCGATGAGGAAATATACCTGCGCACCGCGTCTAAAATAGCCGATCCTAAAACCGCACTTAATACATTATGCCGGTTTTTAGACCAGAAAGCCCCCGCTTCTCACGCCGTAAAGCTGAGCCAGGCAGCCCCCATTGCAATACCCGCCGCATGGATAAGGCCGATTCACCAGGAACTGGCTACACCTAAAAAACTTGCACACGCCTTTAGCCCAGCCTCCACGCAGCTACGCTACAAGCCGCTGGAAGAAAAATCTGAACTTGGCGCCGAACCTAGTAAAGCAGCGCACCGCTAGCTAACTGCTACCCGGCTTTTTTGCGCGCCCCTGCCTGGGCAGGGTATTGCTTATGAATTCGGATACAATGGGGATCAGCTGATCAGGAGCATCCTTGTGCGGCGTATGCCCTACTCCCGCAAGCAGGCAAGGCTGTGACACACCGCCGACATGCCTGGCTATTGAGAACAGCTGCGCCTGCGTACCGAA
>JAGVKI010000082.1 GCA_020050695.1 Alphaproteobacteria bacterium
CAATCGACGAGGCGGCACTGGAAACGGTACTTCCCTAATGCTCCCCGTTTCCTCACCGCAGCTTTACCCCTCGCAGGATAGTTTCCGGCAGCATTTTGAGCACGGCCTGTCGCAGTTAGTATGGACCACCTGCCCTGCCGATCTGGACACCCCCGTATCCGCTATGCTGCGCCTGATGTCTGCCGATAGCCCCAGCTTTCTGCTGGAATCCGTGGAAAAAGGTGAGATTCGTGGCCGCTATTCCGTCATCGGCCTGAAGCCGGATATTATATGGCGCTGTAAGGGCAATAAGGCGCAAATCGCCTACAGTGAAATCATGGACGAAAGCGCTTTTACGCCATGCGAGGAAGACGCCCTCACCTCCTTCCGCAAACTCTATGATTCATCACAGATTGATATACCTGACGGTCTGCCGCCAATGGCTGCTGGGCTGGTTGGTTATATGGGTTACGACATGGTCGGGCTGATGGAAAAACTGCCTGCACCAAAAGACGATCCTATCGGCATTCCTGACGGGTGCTTTATCCGCCCTAAGGTCATGGTGATTTTCGATGCGGTGAGCGATAAGATTTTTATTATCACCACCATCTGGGCCGACAATAAACGCCAGGATGCCACCGCTGCATACGAAGCCGCACGCACGCGTATCCAGGGCGTACTGGATAAACTGGCCGCGCCTGTTCCTGCACCTTCGCACGCAGACCTGAAACCAGTGCATATGGATGACTTTGTCTCCAATACCAAGCGCGGTGATTACGACAATATGATCGCAGCCGCGAAGGAATACATCAAAGCTGGCGACATTTTCCAGGTCGTGCTTTCGCAGCGTTTCTCTGCGCCGTTCAGCCTGCCCCCCTTCTCGCTGTACCGCGCGCTGCGCCAGCTGAATCCATCGCCATTTTTGTTCTATTTAAATTTTGGCCAATATTCGCTGGTAGGCTCCAGCCCTGAAATTCTGGTACGCCTGCGCGACGGCGAAGTTACCATCCGCCCTATCGCAGGTACGCGCAAACGTGGCCGCGACCGCGAGGAAGACAAGCTGCTTGCCGCCGATCTCCTCTCCGACCCGAAGGAACTGGCCGAACATCTCATGCTGCTCGATTTAGGCCGCAATGACGTAGGCCGCGTCGCTAAAATCGGCTCGGTGAAGACCACCCAGCGCATGACCATCGAAAACTATTCGCATGTGATGCATATCGTATCCAACGTGGTCGGCGAACTCGACCCGCGCTTTGATGCGCTCTCGGCAATGATTGCAGGCTTCCCGGCAGGCACGGTAAGCGGCGCGCCTAAAATCCGCGCCATGGAAATCATCAATGAACTGGAGCCGGAAGCGCGCAGTTTTTATGCTGGCTGCATCGGCTATTTTTCCAGCAACGGCAATATGGATACCGCCATTGCACTGCGCACGGGGCTGATTAAAGACAATCGCCTTTACGTGCAGGCTGGCGGCGGTATTGTAGCAGACAGCGAAAGTGAAGGTGAATATCAGGAATCGCTGAATAAGGCGCGTGCATTAATGCGTGCAGCCGAGGAGGCTATACATTTCACATGAAAATCATCCTGCTCGATAACTATGACAGCTTTACCTATAACCTGCTCCATTACATCGGCGAGCTGGGATGCGAGGTAGTCGTCTATCGTAATGATGCCATTACCAGCGAAGAACTGATCGCGCTTAAACCAGACGGCATTGTTATCTCCCCCGGCCCCGGCACGCCGCAGCAATCAGGCATATGCCTTGATCTGGTCAAAAAAGCCTCGGGCAAGGTGCCACTGTTCGGTGTGTGCCTTGGCATGCAGGCCATGGGCGAAGCCTTTGGCGGCAAAGTAATGCGCGCACCCGCCCCTATGCATGGCAAGGTAAGCGCCATATATCATGAAGGCCGCACCGTATTTCGGGGCCTGCCAATTCCTTTTAACGCTACCCGCTACCACTCATTGATCGTAGATCGCGGCAGCTTGCCCGATTGTCTGGAAGTGACCGCTGTTACCGCCGATGATGGGCTTATCATGGGGCTTTCGCACAAACAGCATAATACCCATGGGGTGCAGTTCCACCCTGAAAGCATCGCCTCTGAACATGGACATGACCTGATCAAGAATTTCCTGGAAGGGATATGAGCGACCACGCTATCCACTCTATTTTAGCCATTCTGGCAGATGGGAAAAGTCTCACGCAGGATAATGCCGCGCGCGCGTTCCAGATCATTATGAACGCAGGCGCCACCCCATCGCAAATGGCAGCGCTGCTTATGGCACTGCGCATCAAAGGCGAAAGCATTGAAGAAATCACCGGCGGCGCCATGGCCATGCGCGCTAAAGCCAAGCCCATCAAAATCCCTGCCGATAGTATCGACACTTGCGGCACAGGCGGGGACGGCAAGGGTACGTATAATATTTCCACCGCCGTCGCCTTTGTGCTGGCGGCATGCGATGTTCCCGTGGCTAAGCATGGCAACCGCTCGGTGTCATCGCTTTCAGGCTCTGCCGATGTGCTCACGCATCTTGGCGTCAATATCAATGCGCCAATTCCGGTGCTCGAGCGCTGCCTGCGCGAAGCCAATATCGCTTTTCTCATGGCGCCGCAGTTCCACCCGGCCATGCGCCATATTGCCCCTATCCGCCAGGAACTGGGCTTCCGCACCATATTCAATGTGCTTGGCCCGCTTTCCAATCCCGGCTCGCCTGATTTCCAGTTACTGGGCGTCTATAGCGAAAAACTGGTAGAACCGCTGGCGCATGTACTAAAGAGCCTGGGCACCAAGGGTGCATGGGTAGTCCATGGCAGTGACGGGCTGGATGAACTGACCCTTTCAGGGCGCACAAAAGTAGCGCAGCTTAAAGACGGCCAGGTCACCGTGTTTGATGTATCGCCGGAAGATGCAGGGCTTGCCACACTCTCGCTCGATGCGCTTAAAGGACAAACACCTGAATATAATGCCAGCGCACTGCTCGACGCCCTTTCCGGTATGGAATGCGCCTACCGCCAGGCCATTTTATATAACAGTGCCGCCGGGCTGCTCATAGCAGGCAAGGCAGGCGACCTGAAACAAGGCGTAGCGATGGCGGCAGAGGCCATTGATTCTGGCCGCGCCCATCTTTGCCTTAAAAAACTCGCTGAACTGAGTAACGAGCGCGCATGAGTGATACCTTAAAGGAAATATGCGACCGTAAGCGTGAGCATATAGCGCAGCGCAAAGCAGCGGTAAGCCACAGCTTGCTGCTTGAGCTGGCACAGCAGGCAGAAAAGCCAAGGGGCTTTCAAAAAGCCCTCCAGGCAAAAATAGACGCGGGTCTTTTTGCACTGATTGCCGAAGTCAAAAAAGCGTCGCCCAGCAAGGGCATTATCCGCGAGGATTTCAATCCTGCCGAACTTGCCAAAGCCTATCAAACAGGCGGCGCAACATGCCTTTCGGTACTTACCGATGAGCCCTATTTTCAGGGCAAAGACGAATATCTGGTGCAGGCACGCAGCGCCGTAAGCCTGCCCGTGCTGCGCAAGGATTTCATGCTCGATACCTACCAGGTGACAGAGGCGCGTGCACTGGGCGCAGACTGCATCCTGATTATCATGGCCGCCTTATCGGACGCGCAGGCATCGCAGCTGGAACATGCCGCCTTTGAACTGGGCATGGATGTGCTGGTAGAGGTGCATGACGCCCATGAACTGGATCGCGCTAAAAAAGCAATGCGTTCTACGCTGATCGGCATAAATAACCGCAACCTCAAGACCCTTAAGGTGGATATTGCCACCTCGGAAATACTTGCAAAAGAATTGCCCGCCCCTATCCTTGGTGTATGCGAAAGCGGCATCAGCACGCATGCAGACCTGCTGCGGATGCAAAAAAGCGGGCTGAATTGTTTCCTGGTCGGCGAATCACTGATGCGCCAGCAGGATGTAACCATGGCAACAAAAACATTACTCGGGCTAAAGTGAGGGCTGTATGGAATCGGTAACCCAGAATGTTGCATACCATATGGATTGGGCGGATATTATCGCCTTTGTTTTTTTCGTGATCTGCTGGGCCGGATATGCCCGTTACAGCGAGCATGAGCGTTATGAATCCAAAAGCCTGCTGAGCGTTACCAACCGCTACCGCCTGGAATGGATGATGGAAATGATGCGCCGCGATAACCGCAGCGTAGACGCCATCATGGTCGGCAACTTGCAGCGCAGCATTACATTTTTTGCCAACACCACCATATTCCTGCTCATCGGTCTTATGACTATGCTCGGCTACCATGACATGGCAGAGCCGATCATCAGCAATATTCCCTTTGCCAGGCTGAGTAGCCCCTTCATGTGGCAAATGAAAATCCTGCTTCTGATGGTGATGTTTATCTACGCCTTTTTCAAATACACCTGGTCGCTGCGCCAGTATAATTATGCGAGCATTTTCATCGTGGCCGCCCCGCCGCATGACAAGCGTATCGACGAGCATAACAGCATTGCCGCCAAGGGCACCTACCTCATCGGCAACGCCGCTAAACACTTCAATAATGGCCTGCGCACCTATTATTTCGCCCTCGCCGCACTGGCATGGTTTATCCACCCATACCTCTTTATGGGCGCAACGGCACTGGTGGTATTTGTAACCCACCGCCGCGAATACCATTCCGCCACACTTAGAAACCTGGCAAGGGAATAGCCGTGTCCTTCGCACGCAAGCGATGGGCTGACTTTGCTGCCATCACCTCTACCAGCCATATGCGGCCTGCGCCCCATAGTATATTGCCCCATGAACTGGTCGATATGGCCAGCTACCGCAGCGCAGACCGCCTTGCAGATAGCAAGGATGTGCTGGAGGTATGCGTAGCCTATGCCTTCGATAACCTGATTTATGACGAAAATGGCAGGCCGCTGCACGTAGATAAAGCCACATACGAAAAAACGCCGCGCGTGCTGCGGGTCAATAAATTTACCAAGGCCTACCGCAAGGATGCCGCCATATGGCTGCACCAGAGCATGGCTGACGTCGTGGTGGATGCCGCCCTCTATTTACGCAGGAAATATGGCTGGACGTCGATTATTTATGACGGGCTGCGCACGGTCGACGGCGCCTATAATGTGTACTCGCAAATGAGTGAGGAAGACATTGCCTCTGGCATTTTTGCCGCACCTGGCAGCAGCGCGCATAACAAAGGCATGGCCGCCGATGTGGTGATGTTTGACGAGACAGGAAAACTGGTAGAGATGGGCGGCAATTTCGATCATCTGGATATGCGCACCAATAGCCGCACCTGCACCGACCTGCCGCAGGAAGCGCTGGAAAATCGTATAAAGCGTGAAATCGCCTACCAGCATGCGGCGCTGCTTAATGGCCGCTTATTTGCCCCGCTGCGCAGCGAATTCTGGGATGAACGCTTTCCCGAAAACAGCGAAGATAACTGGCGTGTGCTCGATAGCCTGGCCCGCTGCATGGGCAAAACCCTGTTATCGGATAAAGACGAAGCCGCCCGCCGCAGCCCCAAAGGATCACCTGAGCGCGAAGCCTTTATTAAAAGCTGGGAGCAGCTGGATTATGAGGCATTTACTGCCGTCTGGCACAAGCTGTTCAGCAACGATGAAATACGCAGCGTATTTGATCTTGCGCAGCATGTACCCCTGCCACCTGACAGCAGTACGGTCATTTATCATGGGGATTTCAACCCGCTTTATGACCGTGAACTGGTCGCCAGCGGCAAGCATATTACCGATAACAGGCAGGACTAGCTAGAATCACCCTGCTCACGCGCCAGGAAATTCTGGCGAATCGTTTCTGCAATGGTGAGCATTTCATTATCCAGCTTATATTCCCACGTCTCCAGCCTTGCACCCAGCGGACGCGCTACGCCGCTACGTATCATACGGCCAGCAAAGCGCGATGGCTTTGTGCCTGAATGCCCTGCAAAAGCGATGATATGCACAGGTTTGCCCGTGGCAGCCGCTTCGCTCATCATATTGACGGAATCATTGGTAACAATAAATGCATCCGCCAGCGCCACCATGCCCATATACGGATTCTCGCTTTCAAAATCGTACAGATAAACACGATCATTGCCCTCAAATGCTGCACGAAGACGGGCGATATTCTCCTCGCCTGTACGGCGCGACGGCGTAATGAGCAGCGAACCATCCATGTTTTTAAGCAGACGCTCAAGCAGCACCACCACACGGTCAATCGCTTCGGTGGTAAGCGTATATTTGTTAGTCGAACCGCCAAGCAGCACGGCCACCAGCGGCTTTCTGTAATGCGCAAACTGTTGCTCCCAGTGCTGGCGCGCTTCGGCCAGTGCCACCGGGGTCAGCTGATGCAGGGCAAACTGCGTTTTAATCACGTTGTCAGCCTGAACCTTGTCATGCGCCATGGCCACCACCATATCAAAGTGACGCGGATGCATCTGCGGATCCTGGATATGGATAAAATACGGTACTTTCTCTTTTTGCTGCGCAGCAATTTTGCTTTTAAGCGCCGAAGTAACGATCGCGGCGCGCCTGCCGCATGAGATAATCATATCCGGCCATGGCCCCTCGAGGGTATCGCAGCCGCGCTCAATAAACAGCGGAAGCACCAAATGACGCAGCGGTGTGGAATAGAAAATATTTGGCAGTTTCACCCAAGGCTTTTTAATGCGCACCACCTTCATTTCCACATCAACGCCCACAGACGCCGCAAGCGCTTTCACCTGCGCTGCCATGCCGGCGCTGCCATCGGTAATGCCCCAACAGGTATAGGTCATAGCAGCCCCTTGCTCTTGAATGAAAAATGCTTCTTGGCACCAATAATCAGATGATCGTGAATTTCTATACCCAGCGGACGCGCAGCATCCACCACCTGGCGTGTAATATCAACATCCGACTTGCTCGGGTTCACATCACCGCTTGGATGGTTATGCACCAGTATAAGGCTGGTAGCACCCAGTTCCAGCGCCCGCTTTACCACTTCACGCGGATACACCGGCGTATGGTCAACAGTGCCTTTCTGCTGGCGCTCGTCCGTGATCAGTTCCAGCTTGTGGTTCAGGAACAATACGTGGAATTCCTCATGCACATTATGACCAATATGGATACGGCAATAATCAAGCAGCTGCGTCCAGCTTTTGATAACGGGTTTATCGGCAACTTCTTCCTTCAGCAGGCGCTCGGCGGCTGCTTTTGCCACCTTGATGGCAACTACCGCAGCCTCATTGACCCCGTCG
>JAGVKI010000196.1 GCA_020050695.1 Alphaproteobacteria bacterium
AATGCGTGTGAGCGGCTCAGGCGGGAACAAGGTCAGCAAGAATGGGCTTAGCTTGCTGGAATATTCCGTCATCCCGGCAGCGGCGCAGAATTTCACCTGCCTGCTACGCTCAAAATCGGCAAAGGAAGGATCAACCAATGTGGTCAGGATTTCACGCACACGGTCAGCGCGGAAATTGACCATCATCAGCGCATCATTATCTTTCATACCGGCATAGTCACCTATCACCGCTGGTAGCACAAACTCATCGCTCTTGCCGTCAGCATAGCTGGCATCAACCGCATCCTTGGCGGTAGCAAAACGACTGCCGGATGCAGCGGTGATGGTGTCATACGCCTTTTGCACACGGTCCCAGCGCTTGTCACGGTCCATGGCGTAATAACGCCCTGATACGGTGGCGATGCGGATAGTATCATTACCCTGGATAGCCAGCTCCAGCTGCGAAAGATAACCCAGCGCGCTTTGCGGCGGCGTATCGCGGCCATCGAGGAATACATGTATCCATACCTTGATGCCATGCCCGGCAATCAGCTTAGCCATATGTGCGATATGCGCCTGGTGCGAATGCACCCCGCCCGGCGACACCAGCCCCATCACATGGCAGACATTATTTGCCTTCCGGGCCGTATCAATCAGCGTATTCAGGCGCGGATTTTTTGCAATCGAGCCGTCGGCGATAGCAGCGTCAATGCGCGGCAGATCCTGCATGAGCACACGGCCAGAGCCAATATTCATATGGCCGACTTCGGAGTTACCCATCTGCCCTTCGGGAAGCCCCACATGCAGTTCGGATGCATTGATACGGCCATTGGGATAATCGCGCATCAGCATGTCGAGTGTCGGGGTTTTAGCGGCGGCAATCGCATTATTGTCATGCTCGTCGCGGTGTCCCCACCCGTCAAGGATGGCAAGTACGAGTGGTTTAGGACGTTGCGGCACAGTCTCTCCTGAAATTATAAACCGGCCACGATCATAGCTTGGCCAGTGGTGATCTTACCACTGAATTAATACAGCAAAGCTGGCTTTGGAAGTGAATTTTAATGCGAAGTAGAAGAAGTGGCGTCGCCGCCTGCATCCTGGCGCAGCAGCGCCTTATCCGCACGCTTGCCGGAAGTGACGTAATATACGGTCTTTGCAAGGCTGGTAGTATAATCAGCAAGGCGCTCGAAATTCTTAGCAGCGAATACCACATGGGTGTAAGCCGTCGCCTTATCAGGCGATGAGGTCATCTGCGCCTGCATGGCTTCAAGCACCTCATGATAGAGCGTGTCGATTTCATCATCGCGCTTCCATACGGCGGCGGCTTTGAGGGTATCTTTCTGCTCGAAGGCTTCCAGCGCGGAATCCAGCATTTCAACGGTAATATCCGCCATGCGCTCAAGCTTAACCAGCACGTCTTCAGGGGCAAATTCACCCATCTTAACGCTGCGCTTTACGGTGTTTTTGGCAAGGTCACCTGCGCGCTCAAGCATGCCGGTAATTTTCAGGATCGAGGTTACAAAGCGCAGGTCAATGGCCAGCGGGTTTTGCAGCGCCAGCACGACAGTGGCTTCTTCTTCAATTTTCAGGTCGAGTTCATTGATCACCTTGTCAGCGGCCTTGGCATCCTGCGCGCGTGATTCATCCTTCGAGCGGAAGGATAGTTTCGCTGCGATCACCAGATTACGGACTTCACCCCCCATATCTAGGATAAGCTGCAGCAAGTGCTGTAGCTGCTGGTCATAAGAGTGAAGTGTGTGCTGCCTTAGGTTCATTACAAACGCCATACGTGATTAACCTGTCTAGTATACTACTATATATAGTGGTTTTAATAGCGTTTTCTAATGCTGCCACGCATCAAATAGCAATATGTATTACCCTTCGCGGTGATAAGGATGGCCGGTAATGATGCTATGGGCGCGGTATAGCTGCTCGGCAAGCATGGGGCGCACCATCATATGCGGCCAGGTCACCCGGCCAAACGACCATTTCAAATGCGCCTTATTGAGTAAGGCGTCGCTATGGCCATCGCTGCCGCCAATGGCAAAGGCAAAGGACGATATGCCCTCCTGCTGCCAGGATTTCAGCTGCTGCGCAAATTCATTGCTGCTTAGCTGCCTGCCGGTTTCATCGAGCGCAACAAGGCGTTCGTAGCCCTCGCATGCTTTGAGCAGCTGCGCGCTTTCCTGCTCGATTTTTTGTGTAGGAGATGAGGCTTTGATAACATGCTCACTGCATGTCACCTTCCACGGCAGGCGCCGCGTGTAGTCGATATATAAATCCTGCTCCGGACCGGCCTTGGCTTTGCCGATCGCTGCAATCAATACTCGCATGTGATGTTCAGGTGACCGCTTCTAAGGTAGGAAGCGATACTGACCACATTTTTTCGAGGTTATAGTAGCTGCGCGCCTCGGGACGGAAGATATGCACGACAATGTCGCCAGCATCCACCAATACCCAGTCGCAGGTTTCTTTACCTTCGACAGGAACATGTACATAGCCAGCTTTCCTGAGCGACTCGACAATATGATCCGCAAGCGATCCAACATGGCGCGCCGACGTACCGGTGGCCACAATCATGCGGTCAGCGAAGTCCGACTTACCTGTCAAATCGATAGAGGTAATCTGTTCGGCTTTGTGAGTGTCGAGGGAAGCAAGGATGAGATGTTCAAGTTGCGAGAGAGATATATTTGGAAACAACGTTTTTGTAGCTATGGCCGTTTCTCCTTTCAAGCAGGGTATTTATCAATGTCCTGCAATTTTATTATGCCCCAAAAAGGCGTCCTCTCCAAGCATTTTTCGAAGCTGTGTAGAAGAAAGGCTTTGGCGGGGCATGGCCAGGAACGTTAACGCAGGCGCGGCCTTCAGGCTATTTATGCCAATGTTTTTTAATAAGAATTTGGAAAACCGGCTATAGGCCCTGCTATTGCGCGCCGGGTAGCTTTGCGGCGCGCGGTCAAATACCGCCAGTGGCACCTGCATGCCTATACGCTCCCATTGCTGCCAGCGATGGAACTGGGCAAGGTTATCAGCGCCCATCATCCATACGAAATGTACGCCTGGAAAACGGCGTTTCATAAGCCGCAACGTCTGGTGTGTATAGTAGCTTTTACAGCGCTGCTCTATATCAAGAACGCGTATGCGCACGTGCGGTTTGGCAAGATTCTTTGCAAAGGAAAATCGCACCTCATACGGCGCCGTTTCACTTTTGTTTTTAAGCGGATTCTGCGGCGACACCAGCCACCAGACTTCATCGAGTTTGAGTGCTTTGAGCGCATATAATGAGAGATAGATATGCGCGCTATGGGCAGGATTGAACGAGCCGCCCAGCAGGCCGATTTTGCGATTCTTGCTATAAGGGAAAATCACCTGGCCTGTATCAATCAGGTGCGCGTCTGGCCGCTGCCATGCACGACATATTTATAGGTCGTCAGCTGCTCAGCACCTACCGGCCCACGTGCATGCAGGCGTCCGGTAGAGATACCAATCTCCGCACCGAAACCAAACTCGCCGCCATCGGCAAACTGCGTGGAACTGTTATGCATCACAATGGCACTGTCGACACGGCGCAGGAAATTGCGCGCCGTTGCGCTGTCACTGGTGATGATCGCATCGGTATGGTGCGAGCCATGACGGTTGATATGCTCAATGGCTTCATCCACATCCTGCACGGCCTTGATGGAAATAATAGGCGCGAGATACTCGGTATCCCAGTCTTCATCGCTTGCCTGTTTGATGCGCTGGTCAGCCGCGCGCGCCTGTGCATCACCGCGCATTTCGCAGCCCGCTTTGGAAAGCACGTCAGCGATTTTCGGCAGCATGGTAGGCACAATCGCTTCATCAATCAGCAGCGATTCGGTAGCGCCGCAGATACCCACGCGGCGCATCTTGGCATTGAGCAATACGTCACACGCCATTTGGGCATCCGCATCCATATGGATATAAGTATGGCAGTTGCCATCCAGATGCTGGATGGTGGGGATACGGCTTTCATCCAATATGCGCTTGGTCAGCGACTTGCCGCCGCGCGGAATGATAATATCAATGAGCCCGACCATGGTCAGCATTTCGCCCACAGCGGCGCGGTCACGGGTCGGCACCAGCTGCACGGCATCTTCAGGAAGACCGGCAGCTTTCAGGCCTGCATGCAGGCAGCCTACAATCGCCTGCGAGGAATGAAGGCATTCCGAACCACAGCGCAGTATCGCAGCGTTACCTGCTTTCAGGCTAAGGCCTGCTGCATCGGATGTGACATTCGGGCGCGATTCAAAAATCACCCCGATCACCCCCAGCGGTATGCTCACGCGCTGAAGCACCAAGCCATTCGGACGCGTCCATTCATCCAGCTTTTTATTGACGGGATCTGGCAGCGTCGCAATGGTTTCAAGCCCTGCCGCCATGGCTTCGATACGGCCTTCATCGAGTGTCAGGCGGTCGATCTGCGCTTTATCCAGCTGTTTGCCGCGTGCATATTCCAGGTCTTTCTTATTGGCTGCTAAAATATCCGGCGCATGAGCGCGTAGCGCCATGGCGGCTTCTACCAGCACCATGTCTTTTTGTTCGTTGCGCGCTTCTGCCATCAGCGCATATGCATGGCGCGCTTTGTTACCAAGTATGCGCATCTGTTCGTGAAGATCGTTGTTCAAGGTGACCACCGTGGCTGTCATAGGTTGCTCCGTGGTGAGTTGTATATTTTACGGTAGCTTATTGTCCGCCTAAACGATTGCAGGCGCAAATAAAAAATTGATTGGCTTATGGGTTTGATAAAGCCATATCGTCGCGGTGGATCAGCACGCGCCTCTGGTTAACCCCAAGAATTTTCTCTATTTCCTGTGTCTTTTTGCCCAGAATACGCACGGCGTCATCTGCATCATAGGCGATAAGCCCCTTGCCTAAAACCTGTCCGGTTTTGTTCTTAATCAGTACCGCATCCCCGCGCGAAAATGCGCCGTCGACCGCCACCACACCCGCCGGAAGCAGGCTTTTTCCCGTGGCAAGCGCGCTTGCCGCGCCATCATCAATGGTAACGCTGCCTGCCGGGTGCATGGAACCTGCAATCCAGTGCTTGCGTGCGCCCATTGGGCTTTCCTTGGCCACAAAGCGCGTATGCTTGCCGCCATCGCTTAAGGTTTTAAGAGGATGCAGGCCCGTGCCGCGCGCAATAACCATATGGCAGCCCGCAGCGGTTGCAATCTGAGCCGCAGCGATTTTGGTGACCATGCCGCCCGAGCCTAGGCCAGACGTTGCGCCGCCTGCCATCTGTTCAATCTCAGGCGTGATGTCGGCTACTTCCGCAATGAAGCGTGCATCCTTCACCTTGGATGGGTTGGCGCTGTAAAGGCCATCAATATCGGAAAACAGTACCAGCATATCGGCGCCAGCCATCTGCGCCACGCGCGCGGCCAGACGGTCATTATCACCAAAGCGTATTTCAGCGGTTGCCACCGTATCATTTTCATTGATAACCGGAACGGCATGCGGGTTTTCCAATAATGCCTGCAATGTATGGCGCGCATTTAAATAGCGGCGGCGTTCGATGCTGTCATCCGCCGTCAGCAAAATCTGTGCAGGAAATAACCCGTGCTCACCGAGGGCCTTTGCCCATGCGGAAATCAGGGTGATCTGGCCGCAGGCAGCAGCTGCCTGTTTTTCTTCCAGTTCCAGTACGCGTTTGCCATATCCCAGCGGGTGACGGCCAAGCGCTACCGCGCCCGATGTAACCACCAGTACATGTTTGCCGGATGTTTTAAGCGCCGCAATATCCTCCGCTAGTGATGCAAGCCATTGCCCGCGCACCTGGTTCGCATCATCAATCAGCAGCGAAGAGCCAACCTTGATAACGATATGCCGGGCGTGGGTAAACATAACCAGCTTACTTTTCATTCTGGCGTTCTGCTTCGATGACTTTCATCATCTCACGCAGTACTGCGATCACGCCTTCGTTGGACACCGCTGAAATCGGCCAGATTTTTTTCTTGCTGGCTTTTTTAAGCGCGGCGCTTTTTTCTTCGATCTCTTCATCCAGCAGCGCATCGCACTTGTTAAGCGCAATCAGTTCAGGCTTGTTATAGAGTTCCTTGCTGTATTCCTTGAGTTCGCGGCGAATGGTTTTATACGCGCCCACCACATCGTCCTGCGTACCATCAATCAAATGCAGCAGGATGCCCGAACGCTCGACATGGCCAAGGAACTTAAGGCCAAGCCCCACGCCTTCGGATGCACCTTCGATAAGGCCAGGAATATCCGCCAGTACAAATTCCTTGCGATCCACATAGACCACACCCAGCTGCGGGGTCAGGGTGGTGAATGGATAGTCAGCAATTTTAGGTTTAGCGCGCGATACAGCGGCCAGGAATGTCGATTTGCCCGCGTTCGGAAGGCCGAGCAGGCCTGCATCCGACATCAGCTTCATGCGCAGCCACAGCCAGCGCTCAATGCCTTCTTCACCCGGGGTGAACTGGCGCGGCGCCTGGTTGGTGGAAGATTTGAAATGCTGGTTGCCAAGACCGCCCTGCCCGCCCTGGGCAAGCACGACGCGCTGGCCAACGCGGGTTAAATCCGCAACAAGCGTTTCCCTGTCATCTTCAAAAATCTGCGTGCCTACCGGCAGCTTGATAATAAGGTCATCGCGGCTAAGGCCCGTGCAATTGCTACCCATGCCATGCTGGCCTTTTTGCGCCTTGAAATGCTGCTGGTAGCGAAAATCGATCAGGGTGTTCAGGCCTGAAACGCACTCGGCAATCACACTGCCGCCACGCCCGCCGTCGCCGCCATCCGGGCCACCGAGCGGAATAAATTTCTCACGGCGAAAACTGACGCAGCCTTTGCCGCCATCACCGCTACGAATATAAATTTTTGCTTCGTCGAGAAATTTCATGCCATTACCTATACAAATAAAAATGGGAACAGTCACCTGTTCCCATCGGTCTTTCCGATACTGTAGCGTTATTGTCTACTCAGCGACTCCGCGAACCCCACTATTATAATGGCCCTTGTTTGCGAAATCAGCGCCTGCCTGTTTCATCTTATAAAGATTCTCATAGCCCTCGACCACAATGGCGTTATCCGCTTTGCTTGCGGGAATGCCAAGCGCCTCTAGCGCTTCCATGGTTACTTTGGGGCTGGTGCTGAAAATCTTATCGAGACCCGTCTCTTTTTTCCAGAGCGCGGCTTTGACCTGGCGTTGTGCTTCCTGCGGTTCCATATACCACCCCATCTATTAAGATGAGTTAATAATACGGCCAGCCTATTAACAAAATGTTAATAAGTGAGGCAGTTAGGCTGCAACCACCGATACAAACGTCTTGCCGTTAGCGCGATTGCGGAATTCAACGCGGCCTTCGACCGTTGCGAAGATGGTATGGTCAATGCCGATACCAACACCGGTGCCGATGTGGAACTTCGTGCCACGCTGGCGAACAATGATGTTGCCCGGGATGACGATTTCGCCACCGAATTTCTTTACACCAAGACGGCGGCCACCAGAGTCGCGGCCGTTGCGGGATGAACCACCTGCTTTTTTATGTGCCATGACT
>JAGVKI010000095.1 GCA_020050695.1 Alphaproteobacteria bacterium
AATAGCAATCGGCGCGTTAGGCGATACAAAATCCAGCAAATCGCGCAAATGCAGTGGCGGACGGTTTTTCACCGAGTCAGAATATTGGCGGTAGAGCTTGTAGCTGCCCATGCCCACAGCGCTTTGCAGCAGGTGGATAGCATCACCGTCCCACGCATGCTGTTCGCCGCTGGCGCGCATGCGGTACAGGCCGCCAATAGGAAGTGGCTCTACGCGGTTTCCGGCAAATGCTTTCTCATGCATGCTGCGCACACGCTTTTCGATGCCGTCCAGGCCAATGCCGGAGATACGCGAAGGCAGGCCGGGGAAGAACTCGGTGACCAGTGCGCGCGACAGGCCAATGGCTTCAAAATTGATGCCGCCGCGATAGGCCGACACAATGGAGATACCCATCTTGGCCATGATTTTGAGTAAGCCCTGGCTCATGGCTTCCTTATAGGAATCCAGCAGCTGTTCGAGTTTCTTATCGGCAAATAATCCGTTCTTATGGCGGCTGATAATGCTTTCTTCCGCGATGTACGGGTTCACCACCGTAGCGCCCACGCCGATCAGCACGGCAAAGCAATGCACGTCAATGCATTCGGAGGTGCGCACGAGGATGGATGCTTTTTTTCGCAGCTTGTTTTTTACCAGGTGGCTGTGCAGCGCCGATACGGCAAGAATCATGGGGATTGCTGCGCGGCTATCGTCGCGGCGCTCATCGGTGAGCACCAGGAATGTTTTGCCTGACTGCATGGCTGCTTCAGCCTGTGCGAGCAGTTTATCGAGGCCTTTACGCAGGGCCTGTTCTTTTTCATTTACGTCAAACAGCGTATCGAGTTCGCAGCTGCGTTTAGAAAAATGCTGTTTGATGGTATCGAGTTCCTGGTTAAGCAGCAGCGGCGTTTCCACCAATAAGATAGGATTGCGCGAGTTATCGAGCGCGAGGTAGTTACCATCATTGCCAAAGCGCGTGTAAAGGCTCATGACGCGGCGTTCCCGTAAGCTGTCAATCGGTGGGTTGGTCACCTGGCTGAAATTCTGGCGGAAGAAATGGTGGAACCCGCGCTGCTTATCAGAAAGCACGGCAATGGGGGTATCGTCGCCCATGGAGCCAACGGCTTCCTTGCCGTCCTGCGCCATAGGGTGCAGGATCGCTTCCATGTCTTCATGCGTATGGCCAGCGGCAAACAACACGCGGCGCAGGCGTTCATTATCCAGCCGCGCATGCGAAGGCGCCAGTTCCGGCATGATGGATTTCAGATTGATCAGATTCGCAGACCATTCCTTATAGGGATGCTGCGCAGCAAGATGGTCTTTGAGTTCTTTATCGCGGTAGAGTTTACCTGCTTTAAGGTCGATACCGAGAATATCGCCCGGGCCAAGGCTACCGCGTTCTATAATGTCATTATCATGGGCATCGGCCATACCGCTTTCGGAGCAGACCATGAGAATGCCGTCGCTGGTGATGCTGTAGCGAAGCGGGCGCAGGCCGCCGCGATCAAGCCCGGCGATTACCCAGTTGCCATCGCTTGCAGCAATCGCCGCCGGGCCGTCCCACTGTTCGGAGATGGAGTTCAGGCAGCTGAACATATCTTTATGTTCCTGCGGCATGTCGGAGGTACGTGCCCATGCTGGCGGAATCAGCATCAGCTTTACCAGCGGCAGGGGATGACCCGCGCGCGCCAGCGTTTCTACTACGGAATCCAGCGCTCCGGTATCAGAGGTATTATCTGGAATAACAGGCACCACATCCTGTTCAAAGCCGGTAAATGCCTCGCAGCTGAAGGTAGCTTCATGGCTGCGCATGAAGTTGATATTGCCGCGCAGCGTGTTGATTTCGCCGTTATGCGCGAGCATGCGAAATGGCTGCGCCAAATGCCACGCAGGCGCTGTATTGGTCGAAAAGCGCTGATGGAAAATAGCGTACGATGATATGAAGCGCTTATCGAGCAGGTCGGGGTAAAACGCCGTCAGCTGTTCTGCTTTAAACAAGCCCTTATAAATAATGGATCGGCAGGACAGTGAGCAGATGTAAAAGTCGTTGATGGCTTGGGCGCGCACGACTTTCTCAATGCGTTTGCGGATGATATAGAGTTCCAGTTCGAAGCGCGCTTCGTCAATGCCTTCGCGGCAGGAGATAAGGATCTGTTCGATTTCCGGGCGTGAATCGCTGGAGATTTCACCAATCACGTCGGCGCGCACAGGCACTTGCCGCCATCCGTAAATGCGGTAGCCCAGGCGGATAATTTCGCGCTCTACCACCGCGCGGCAGACCTCCTGCGCTGCAAAATTTCGCTTCGGCAGGAACATCATGCCCACTGCCAGCTTATCGGCGCTGACCGACTGGCCGGTGCGGCGTATATGCTCGCCGAAGAAAGCAAAAGGGATCTGGATATTGATGCCTGCGCCGTCGCCGGTTTTGCCGTCGGCGTCTACTGCGCCGCGGTGATACACGGCTTTCAGTGCGTCAATGCCTGCTTCTACAATGCTGCGGCGGGGCTTGCCATCAATAGCGGCGATAACACCGACACCGCATGCGTCATGCTCGCTGGCCGGGTCATACATGCCGCCTTCAGCAAGTGCTGCGGCACGTCTGTTCCAGTCCTCATCCCACGACCACAAGCTGTTTACCGCCATCGGTTAGTTGCCTCCCATGCAGCGGGATGCGCCGCTGGCAACCATATCTGGCAGGAATACGATTGCATAAGCAAGGTTCTGGTTATTCCAGTACTGGCGCAGCATGTTCATGCGCGCAGAGTCGCCCTGCGAGCAATCATTCTGCTGCGGCGCCTGATTGATGTAGCCGTTTTCATCCATCTGCCCGCCATTGGTGTTGTTGTACTCGCAGGAGATAACCGAATCCATAATGCGCTGCACATCGCGCGGAAGTCCTGCAAACATGTCGCAGGCCTCTTTTTTCTGGTTCTCCATGCAATTATTCAGGTTGCCTATGCGGCCAGTATTTGCCAGTACGGGCTGGAAATTCGGATCGCAGTAACCGACCATGAACTGGCTGGATGGCTGGCCTGGAAGCTGGGCGTTATTATAACCGCTGCCGCGATTATAGTTATTGTTGTAATTATTCTGGTTCATGCCCGGCTGAACAATCGTTTTATTGCTGCGGGTCGTGCCTTGTTGCAGGGATTCACCCTCAGGCATGGAAAAATCACGCATGCGCTGCGCCTGTGCATCACTTATGAATGCGGGGGCAAGCAGGCAGGTAACCAAGGCAAGTGCGGTGATATGTTTCATGCGGCTTTACTCCTGGCGCGGGTGGACATCATATGACGGTGCATGGCATCGGCGGCATCGCGGCCATCGCGTATCGCCCAGACAACCAGCGAAGCGCCGCGCACAATATCGCCTGCGGCAAATACACCGGGCATGCTGGTTTCAAATGTTTTGGAATCAACGGCAACGGTGCCGCTACGGCTGGTTTTCAGTTCAGGAGCGCCAAATAATACGGGCAATTCCTCGGCGTCAAATCCCAGTGCTTTGATGACCATATCGGCATTCAGGGTAAACTGCTCGCCGTCTACCGGCACTACCGCATGGCGGCCAGAATTGTCCTGCGCCATAAGGCGCATGGGCTGCACAATAATTTGCTCTACGTGTGTTTTGCCAACGAACGCCTTGGGCGCAGACAGCCACATGAACTGTACGCCTTCTTCCTGCGCATTTTTTACTTCACGCATGCTGCCGGGCATATTGGCCTGGTCGCGGCGGTAGAGGCAGGTGACGCTCGATGCGCCCTGGCGCACAGCCGTGCGCACGCAGTCCATTGCCGTGTCTCCGCCGCCGATGACGACCACTTTCTTACCTGCTGAATTGAGCAGGCCGCTATCAAATTCAGCCACCTTGTCGCCAAGGCCTACGCGGTTGCTGGCAGTTAAGTAGTCGAGCGCTGGCAGGATATTGCCAAGGCTGCAATCTGGAATATCAATATCGCGTGATTTGTAAACGCCGGTGGCAATCAGCACGCTGCTGTGCTTCTGGCGCAGTTCTTCCAGCGTTATACTGTTTCCAATATCCACATTCAGGTGGAAATGGATGCCGCCGTCTTTGAGGAGTTGCTGGCGGCGCAGTACAATCTGCTTTTCGAGTTTGAAATTCGGGATGCCGTAAATCAGCAGGCCGCCCACACGGTCATAGCGGTCATACACATGCACCTCGTGGCCGTGCTGGCGCAGCATATCGGCAGCGGCAAGCCCGGCGGGGCCTGCACCAATGATGCCTACGGACAATCCGGTTTCCTTGGTAACCTGAATAGGTTTTACCCAGCCATTGGCGAATGCGGTTTCGGTGATGTATTTTTCCACCGAGCCAATGGTGACGGACTTAAAGCCCTTTTCAATAACGCAGTTGCCTTCGCATAATCGGTCCTGCGGGCAGATGCGCCCGCAAATTTCCGGGAAGGTGTTGGTTGCGCTGGAGATGGCGTAGGCTTCTTCCAGCCTGCCTTCAGCAGTCAGCTTCAGCCAGTCGGGAATGTTGTTGGAAAGCGGGCAGTGGATCTGGCAAAAGGGAATGCCGCACTGCGAGCAGCGTGCTGCCTGCACCGCTGCTTCAGCCGGATCGAATTGACCGTAGATTTCATCGAAATTGCTTTTGCGCTCTTGCGCGGGTGTTACCTCGGGATAATGCTGATCAACATGTGTGAATTTCAGCATATCACTCATGCAGGAACCGCAGGTGAGGAGGTGTTAGGGCTGCGGTAACGCGCCAGATATTCCGGCACCACCATTTCAACGGCGGTTGGCGTGATACCTAACTGCGCAAAGCCCGGCATATCAGCGCTCGCTACATTATTGTATTTGAGCAGGCGAACCTGGTCACGCGTCAGCGGCGGCACTGGCAGCAATTCACCAAACGTACCGATGACGGATGCGATGCCAAACGGCAGCTTGAGCAGGCAACGCTTCTTGCCGGTTATGCTTAGAATATACTGCAGGATCTGCTTGAAGCTGTAGGTTTGCGGGCCTGCCAGTTCATAGGTCTGGCCTTTGGTTTCCGCTTTTGCAAGGCAGGCGAGAATAGCGCGGGCAATATCCATGACATAGACGGGCTGGAAGCACGTATGGCCACCGCCAATCAGCGGCAGGGCAGGGGCAAATGCCGCCATGCGGGCAAACTGGTTATAGAAATTATCTTCCGGGCCAAACACAATGCTAGGGCGCAGGATGGTGGCATCAGGAAATGCGGTCTGCACGGCTTTTTCGCCTGCAAGTTTGGTACGTGCATAACTGGAACTGGTGTTTTTATCTGCGCCAAGCGCTGAGATTTGAATGAAACGTTCCGCGCCGCAGGATTTTGCCATCTGTGCGAGTTTTTCTGCGCCCTGGGTATGCAATGTACCAAAACGCTGGCGGCCACCTTCATAGAGCACACCCACCAGGTTGATCACGGCATAGGAGCCATCGAGCTTGCCAAACAGCGAATCAGGGTTGCTGAGATTGCCGCCCATCAGCACAACCTGGCCAACATCGCCAGCCGTTTTGAGGTGGAGCGCCGACTCGGGGTGGCGCGAAATGACGCGGATGGTATAGCCAGCGCCAGCCAGGGATTTGACAATATAACGGCCCAGGAAGCCAGTGCCACCGATTACGGTAATAACTTTTTGTTTCATATCAATTATATTGGTTAATATTGTTACAGCCCGTTGATTAAAAACCGAATGGTCCCAAAACTCAACTGTTTTAACGTGGTGATCACACTTTATTTACAAGGGGCTAACCAGGGATGGTGCCTAGGGGTGTGCCCAGTGGTATGCATGTTGCGATTGACAAGCGCCGTAGAGGCGTTATAACGCACTCTCTCTGAAGTGCCCAGGTGGCGGAATTGGTAGACGCACTAGCTTCAGGTGCTAGCG
>JAGVKI010000303.1 GCA_020050695.1 Alphaproteobacteria bacterium
GTTAGCATGTTGCTCGCCAGTATGCTGACCTGCGTCACCTGCTATCACTGGCTGAAAAACATTACCCAGCCGCCGCGCGCGCTGCTGGTAAGCGTGCTGGTGCTGTTCATGCCCTACCGTATGGAGGCCATGCTGTTTCGCGCAGGTTATGCCGAGATATGGGGATTAGCGCTGATGCCGCTATTTTTCATGTCGCTGCACAGGCTCATGCTTCAAAAGCCAACGGCAATGCCAGCAACGGCAGGCGCTACAGGCCTTTTGCTGCTTACCCATGTACCGCTGGCAATGGTATCGGCAGTTATTGGTGCGATCTATGTGTTGGTGATGGGCGGGCGCGATAGATTGCGCCTTGCTGGCCGCGCCGTGCTGGCCGCGCTATGGGGAATTTCCATGGCAGTATTTTATATAGTGCCCGCAATCTATTTCCGCCGTTTTATGCAGCCGCCAGAGCAGGCAGGTGAGACGCCATGGGCGAATGGATTTTTAAGCGCGCAGAATGTAACCGAACAGGGCAGGGTGGTGGCAGGCGATGCCATGGCCATGCTGGCGCTCGTGCTGCTGGCACTGATCACGCTCTGGCGCTGTAAGACCATTGCTAATAAACATACGCGCCGTGAGGTGAAAGCATGGCTGGCAGGTAGCGTGCTTGCCGCGCTTTTATTATTCCCGGTGAGCGCGCCACTTTATGATGCGCTGAAGCCTTGGTCGGGCATTGTATTCCCTTGGCGCATGCAGGCTGTATTTGTTTTTGCCACTGCCTTCCTGCTTGCTGTGTGGATGGAGCATTTTGTAAAACCAAAAAAGCTGAAAACCTGGAAGGCCGATTACGGCATGCTGCTGGCGCTGATGGTGCTGCTTTCGTTTTTCATGGTGGGGGTTCGCCCGGATGATAAAACATTAGAGCAGAAAATCATTACCACCCGCTTAGCGGCAGAACCTGAATACCGCACGATATGGACAGACGCCGTCCATTTTAACGATGCGTATTTCTTTGCGCGCATGGATAAGAAACCACCTCAGGCACAGATCGTATCAGGACGCGGAAAGCTTGTCGTGGAGCAGTGGAACTGGGATGATATGGTAATTGATGCGGATATTGCGCGCGCTGCAACCGTGCGCCTGGATCACTTCTATTTCCCTATCTGGTCGGCGCAGCTGGAGGGTGGGCAAACTATCGAACTTCGGGCAGAGGATAAGACCGGGCAGATCCTGCTAGTCCTGCCAGCCGGGCAATCGCGGGTGCATATTGATTACGGTCTGCTGAATCATATGCCGATTATTATAATAATAATCAGCCTGTTAAGCCTTAAGGCCTGGGGCAGCTGCTTGCTTGGCCTGATGCGTTACAAATTGGCACGCATGGCTTTGACAACGCCCAAGGCTCATGCTAGGTTCCCGGCATAAAAATACATAAAAAACGTAAGTCGCAGACGTTATTTAATAACACTCTTTTTTAAGAGAATGGCATGTTAAAAAACGTCATAAATTCTATTTTCCTGCTCGGCTTTTTTGCCGTGGCCTATTTCATCATGCATGAAGCGGTGCTTGCACAGGACGCGGCGGTTATCGCTGCCGCCAAGGCACCCGCTATGGCCGCTGCCATCGATGCAGGCAGCACGGCATGGATGCTGGTATCCACACTTCTCGTACTCATGATGACCATTCCCGGCCTTGCGCTTTTTTATGGCGGCATGGTGCATAAGGAAAGCGTGCTAGCCACGCTGATGCAGAGCTTTGTTACTACTTCGGTGGTAACGCTGATGTGGATTTTATACGGCTATTCCATGATCTTTACCGAGCATAGCAGCTTTATCGGCAGCGCATCTAAGTTCATGTTAGAGGGCGTTACCAAGGAAAGCACGGCGGGCACTGCGCCTTCGCTGATTCCTGAAAGTGTGTATGTCATGTTCCAGATGACGTTTGGCATTATTGCCTGCGCGCTTATTTTTGGTTCAGTGGCTACGCGTATTAAATTCTCTTCGGCGCTCGCGTTTGTGTGCCTGTGGTTCACGCTGGTGTATATTCCGGTGGCGCATTGGGTGTGGGGCCCGGGCGGCATGCTGGGCGGTCTTGGCATAGAAGGCTATAATGGCCTGTTTGGTTTTGGCCCGACGCTTGACTATGCAGGCGGTACGGTGGTGCATATCAATGCGGGTGTAGCTGGTTTGGTAGCGGCCCTTGTGCTTGGTCACCGCAAAGGCTTTGGTGAAGATGAAATGGCGCCTCCTTATAATATTGTACTTAGCGTGATTGGCGCGTCGCTCCTGTGGGTTGGCTGGTTCGGCTTCAACGCTGGCTCAGCGCTTGCAGCCAATGGAAGCGCTGGCATGGCAATGCTTGTGACGCATGTCGCGGCAGCTTCGGCGTCGCTGGCATGGATGTCGATTGAATGGATGACGCGCGGTAAACCAAGCGTCATTGGTATTATTTCTGGCGCGGTTTCCGGTTTGGTTGCCATTACCCCGGCATCGGGTTTTGTAGGCGTCCCTGGCGCTGTGCTCATTGGCCTGGCTTCCGGCGTGTGCTGTTTCTGGGCATGCGGCCTTAAATTCCGCTTCGGCTTTGACGACTCGCTAGACGTGTTTGGTGTTCACTGCGTAGGTGGTATTGTCGGCGCATTGCTGACGGGTATTTTTGCATCTGAAGCCATTGGCGGCGTGGCTGGCAGCTTTACGCAGTTCTTTGCGCAAGTAGAAGGCGTGATCGTGACTATTATATATAGTGGCATTGTTTCCTTCCTGATTCTAAAGGCCATCGACATAGCCATGGGCCTGCGCGTGGATGAAGAAACCGAACATGCCGGCCTTGATCTGGTCATTCACGGCGAGGGCCTGCATACCTAAGCAAGCAATACGCAGGGAAATCACAGGAAAAGAGCGGCTCTTAAGCATAATTATGGCCGCTCTTTTTTTATATCCCCATGATAATAAAGCAGGATTTTTCTTTGAGGAAGTTGTTGCTGGATTTTAATGCATATGATAATCATTATCAGTAATAATTTTCACCCGGATATTCCTGCATGGAAAAAGAACAGGCCGCACCATCGCCTGATACCACTGACGACGCCGCTAAAAACGAGCGCGAGGCAGCAGGCAAATCACGCCATAAAAAACTCGATGCAAGGCTGGAAGATCGTACTGACAGTCAACGCCTTGGCGACCAGATATCCAGTGCCATCATTCAAACAGGCTTTTGCTGGTCGACGGATGTTATCGATCCGATTGTCAGCAAGAAATTACAGGATCGTTTTGGATCAGGCGCTACTCATACCCAGGTATGGGGCGGTGAAATCCTTGGCGATACCGTCGGCGGCTTTATTTATGTCGCGCTTAAGCAGCTATC
>JAGVKI010000238.1 GCA_020050695.1 Alphaproteobacteria bacterium
AGTCCTTCAATTTTTCTATATTGTGGCGGCTATAGTCCCACACCGGATAGCTGCGCAGGTGATCAACGTAAGGGCACTGATAAAACCACGGTGATTCAGGGTACACCTGTTCCAGGTTGTACAGGATCATCTGCCTGGGCAGTTCCTGGTTGGCAAAGAAAAGCACATTCGGCCCCAGTACAATAGCACAGCCACGCACCTTGCTCGGGTGCCTTACAATCGGTGCGTTATGCCCGAGCCTTGCAAGGGCAGCCTGCATTGACAGCGCGACTTCTTCAAAACAACGGCTGAATACGTAATTATCCGGGGAAACAATCCATATAGTAAACTCGCGGCGCTTCCATGGCAGGAATCTGCTAAGCATTTTCTTCTCCTAAAAAGAGAGTTATATTTACCCATAGAATGCTGTAAAAACGGTTAATATGACCCTTCGTTCTTTCCTTTTCTCATTCCTGCGCCGCCAGAAATACAGCTTCCTGTTTCTGGTGCTGATTTCGCTTATGTGGGCGGTGGAACAAGTGCTGTTCCCCTATGCCGTTAAAATGATTATCGACGTGCTTGCCAGCTACGAAGGCGACCGCAGCCAGGTATATGAAGTGCTCGCCTTCCCCCTATGGCTCGGCGCAGGCGTATGGATTGCGTCCATCACCGCATGGCGCACGGCGGACGTGATCGAATATTTCTTTGCGCCGCGCTTCCAGGCCAATATCCGCGAGGCAATGACGCAGTATGTGTTTTCGCATTCGCATCGTTATTTCTCCGAGCATTTAGCAGGCAGCATTGCCAACAAAATTGGCGATATGGTGCGCGGCGCCTATTACATTGTGAATCAGGCCGTGCGTTTCTTTTTCCCGAACCTTATCGCCGTGCTCGCTACTGCCGCCGTCATGTGCACCATCAGCTATGTGTTTGGCGCTATATTACTTGTCTGGGCAGCGGTTCACCTGTTCCTGTGCGGCTATTTCTCGCGTCAGTGCGACGACGTGGCCAATGAACATTCCGAAATTAAAAGCATGCTGCAAGGGCGCGTGGTCGATGCGGTAAGCAACTTTATCACCGTGCGCCTGTTTGCCCGCAGCAGCCACGAACTGGACAATGTAAGGCGCTACCAGAAAGAGGAAATCCGCGCTCACCGCCATATGCTTCTTACCATCGGCAAGGTGCGTGCATTGCTGGAAATCCCTTGCCTTGTCATGATTATCATCGAAGTGTATTTCCTGATCAAAGGCTGGCAGGAAGGTTATGTATCCACCGGCGACGCGGTATTTGTTTTATCCACCACGCTGAACCTGATGTATATTCTCTGGCGCGTGGGCATGGAATTCCCCGCATTTTACCGCGAGATCGGTGTCTGCCAGCAGGCCCTGTCGCTGATACGCGAACCCCACGAAATCACTGACCGCAAGGACGCCCCTGCCCTCGTGATCACCCAGGGGCAGATCGCCTTTGAAAACGTGTTCTTTGCCTATAATAAAGGCCAGAACCTGTTTTGCGATAAAAACATCGTGATTCCCGCGGGCCAGAGGGTTGGCCTTGTCGGCTTTTCCGGCAGCGGCAAAAGCACGTTCGTGAATTTGATATTGCGTATGTATGATCTCGAATCGGGCCGCATTGTGATTGATGGGCAGGATATAGCACATGTCACGCAGGACTCCCTGCGCTCGCAGGTATCGCTGATTCCGCAGGACCCGATATTATTCCACCGCTCACTGCGCGAGAATATCGCCTACGCCAAGCCGGACGCCACCGACGAGGAAATCATCGCCGCCGCCAAGCAGGCGCATTGCCACGAATTCATCATGGCAGCACCCGAAGGTTACGCGGCGATTGTGGGCGAGCGCGGCGTGAAATTATCGGGTGGCCAGCGCCAGCGTATCGCCATTGCCCGCGCTATTTTGAAAGATGCACCGATATTGATTTTCGACGAAGCCACCTCGTCGCTGGATTCCTTTACCGAAAGCGCTATCGGCCGCAGTATGGAAGCGATGATGAAGGGCCGCACCACCATTGTGATCGCACACCGCTTATCTACCCTCACCTCCATGGACAGGTTGCTGGTATTCAAGGACGGCAGCATCGCCGAAGACGGCACGCACGAAGCACTGCTGGCCGCTGGCGGCCATTACGCCATGCTGTGGAACATGCAGGTAGGCGGCTTCCTACCCGACAGCACCACGGAAAAAGCACCAGCCTAACCATTTGATATTATTAGACGTAGAATGCCTCGCGCCGAAACGGTTGACAAGACGGCAGGATCGGCTAAATCTGCCACTCACCATTTACAAGGGCTACACACCGCCCTTTTATGAGATGGGGCTTTAGCTCAGCTGGTAGAGCGCTTGCATGGCATGCAAGAGGTCAGGAGTTCGACTCTCCTAAGCTCCACCAATCTTTTTGTTCGAACAATTTTATCCCACAAAAAACAAAATCTTGATAGCAGCACTCTGCTACCACGATTGAGAGTTGCGCTTTCACTTTTTTATATCATTATGCTATTCAGCAAAATGGATTGCTGATCTCTTGAGGCCTATGAGTAAAAATGAACGTAAAACAGAGAACCTAATACGCGATGGCTTAAGAGTGCTAGGCTATTATGCCGACAGCAACACGATATCAATTGAAGAGCAGAAAAGTAATATTGAGCCTGTTAAGAAGCTGCTAAAATTTGCTAGTAAAACCGGCGGAAGCGGCATTGGTGCTCCAGAATTTATTATTAGCTCACCAGATAACCCTGACTTCTTGCTGCTTATAGAATGCAAGGCATCTGTCAAAGAGCATATCAGTCCCGAGCTAAAAAAATATCTTGCCGGTAAAAACCTAGAAGAAACCGAGCTTCAAAAAATTAAGAGAATACAGAAATATGCAGTTGATGGCGCGCTACATTATGCTTCATTTCTAGCTAAAGAATACAATGTAATTTCTATCGCTATAAGTGGCGAATCAAAGTCTTCAGCAGAAATAACATGCTATTTAACTGCTAAAGGATCTGAACAATTTAAAATACTTCAAACCAAGCAAGCGCAGCCAATTAATTCATTAGTGCCATGGGATGATTTTATTGAACACGCGACGTTCGACCCCACAGTACAAAAAATGCGCTTTGACGAACTAATGGCTTTCTCACGCGAATTACATGATTTTATGCGAGACCATGCCAAGCTTACCGAAAGCGAGAAACCTTTATTAGTAAGTGGCACATTAATTGGCTTGCGAAACAAAGCATTCGCAAAATCTTTTGATGAATATGCTCCCGAAGAATTACAACGCGAGTGGATGCGCGTAATTAAAGAAGAAATACAAAAAGCAGAAATTCCAAAAGCAAAGAAAGATAATATGGCGCAGCCATATTCGAGCATTGCGGTACACCCTGAACTAGGGAAACCTACTAAACACTACCCACGTAGCATACTGCATGAATTAATTAAAAGATTGAATGAAAAGGTTTGGCCTTTCATTAGCGTATATCATGACTTTGATGTCGTTGGACAGTTTTACGGAGAGTTTCTAAAATACACCGGCGGTGATAAAAAAGCTTTAGGAATTGTTCTTACTCCAAGACATGTAACAGAGCTTTTTGCTGCCTTGGCGAACGTTCACAAGAACAGTAAGATTCTTGATATTTGTGCGGGCACAGGCGGCTTTCTAATTTCTGCTATGCGTGAAATGATGCGCACAGCTCAAACAGATGCTGAACAGAAAAGAATAAAACAACAAGGGCTTGTTGGTGTAGAGCAACAGCCGAATATGTTTGCATTAGCAGCTTCGAATATGATTCTTCGCGGCGATGGGAAGGCTAATCTATATCAAGGCTCATGCTTTGATGAGGCTATTATTAAGGCTATCAAAGCCCATCAATGTGATGTGGGAATGCTCAACCCCCCATTCGCGCAAAGTGATGAAGAATTGCACGAGTTATATTTCGTCAAGCATATGCTTGACTGTCTTGTGCAAGACGGCACTGGTATTGCGATTGTTCCTATGTCTTGTGTCATTGTAAATCACCCCGCACGCTCTGAACTTTTAAAGCATCACACCTTAGAAGCCGTAATGTCGATGCCTGATGATTTATTTTATCCGGTTGGCACCGTTACATGCATTGTGGTGTTTACGGCCAAGGTACCTCACTCCTCTACAAAAAAGAAAACTTGGTTTGGATATTGGAAGCAAGATGGTTTTATAAAAACTAAGATCAAAGGGAGAGTAGACCTCAACGACAATTGGTCTGCTATTTGCAAACGTTGGATTGAGATGTATCGTAATCGAGAGGTGCATGCAGGAGAAAGTGTTATGCACTACGTCGGCGCTGAAGATGAGTGGTGCGCTGAAGCTTACATGGAAACCGACTACTCTAAATTAACCCAAGATGATTATGCTTCGGTCGTAAAGCAATATTTAGCTTACAGATTGTTAGGTGCAACAGCTGTAGAGGTGTCCGATGATTAAAGTTAGCGATCTTTTCGAAGTTAAGTATGGGGTTAATTTAGAACTGAATGCACTTAAGCAAATTTCGACCGGAATTAATTTCGTTTCTCGTACTTCAAAAAACAATGGCGTTTCTGCCCGTGTTGCACTCATTGATGGTGTTGAGCCTATCGCGCCGGGCACAATTAGTGTGGCGGGTGGCGGTTCTGTAATGGAAAGTTTCTTGCAAACAGAACCCTATTATTCTGGACGAGATCTATATTATCTCACACCCAAACATACCCTTACAGATTCGGAGAAGCTTTATTATTGTGCCTGTTTAAGGGCAAATAAGTATCGTTATAACTATGGACGACAAGCTAACAGAACTCTCAAAGATATTCTTATCCCTAGTCCATCCGAAATTCCTAAATGGGTAAATAATACTATGACGGATATTTCCTCACAGATGGTTAGTTTATTAAAAGGATTATCTGGTTAGTCTTAGATTTGGAAGGTAAGAGAATTTATTAAATACTCTTTCTTATCTTGATTATCCTTTTCATGCCAATAGAGCATCCATCCACGCTTCTGTAGTTCTTCGATAAGCTGGTTCGATGTTTTTCTCCGACCCTCCACCATAACTTACCAGCCCCCCCTCCAACACCTCCCATCCTCGCTCCCAGCGCCAGCCGTGGGGAGTTCGGCTAATAGTAGCTCAGATCCTTCACCTTGCCCCAGAACACACGGTAGGCAAAGATGGTGTAACCGATAATGCACGGCAGCACGATGAGCGCACCCACGAGGATAATCATCAGCGATTCGGGCGCACTTGCAGCGTCCCATATGGTTATTCTATCAGGAACGATATAGGGGTAGAAACTGTAGGCCAGCCCGTGGAAACCAAGCAGGAACAACCCAACGCTTCCTGCAAAAGGCGCCCAGCAATATTTATCGCCTGGGCGTGGGAGTTTGCGTAACACCACTTCCAAAATGATAATCAGGAAACCGGTCATCAGGGGAATCGGCAACAATAGGAAGAAATTGGGCAGGCTGAACCATTTATCGAAAATGCGCGGGCTGAGCAGCGGCGTGGAGATGGAAACAATGGCCATGCCGAGCGCTGTCCCCCACAATGCAATTCGTGCCCATTTGACTGCCTTCTTCTGTAATTCGCCTTCGGTTTTCATAATCAGCCAGCCTGCACCAACAAAGCAATAACCAGCAGCAAGGCAGGCTCCGGCGAGCAACCCAAATGCGAACGTGGCTAGCGTGTCTTCAAATCCCACGATATACAGACCCAGCATATAGCCCTGCGCCAGTGCTGAAATCAGTGAGCCGCCCATGAAGCATTTATCCCAAACATGTTTATGATTGGCTTTTGCTTTCGCACGAAAATCGAATGAAACGCCACGAAGAATAAGTCCGCCCAGCATCACGGCGGTTGGCAAGTAGAGCGCGGTCAGAATGACACCATGCGCCATCGGAAACGCCACCAGCAGAATGCCAACACCCAACACCAGCCATGTTTCATTGGCATCCCAAAAGGGGCCGATGGAGGCGATCATTTTATCTTTTTCTGCGTCACTGGCACGGCTCATGAGCATGCCAACGCCCAGATCATACCCATCAAGAATAACGTAGGCGAGAATGGAAATGCCCATGAGCACCATGAATACCAGGGGCAACCATTGGCCGTTTGCAAAGATTTCCGTACTACAGCTTTCCTTCCACCATTTTTTCGACACCTATTGAGGAGAAAGCCTGCAGCGATAACGGGTCATTCTTCACACCGGCTTTACGCGCCAGATAAAATACTACGGAAATAAATGCCGCTATCAGCGCCACATACAGCGTCAGGTACATGCTAAGCGTTGCACCGATCATACCCGCTGTAACGTTGGTTGCTGCCGCCTGTGCGGTCGTCAGCACGCCATGCACTAGGTAAGGCTGCCGCCCGGTTTCGGTGGTATACCAGCCTGCGGTGGTTGCCACCCAGCCAGAAAACGCCATTCCCACCAGCAGGAAAGCTACCCAGCGTTGTGGTGCGCCTTTGCGTTTGATCTGCCACGCCGAAAGCCATGATACGGCCAGCATCAGCATGCCAACACCCACCATAATACGAAACGCGAAGAATACGGGTGCAACGGGCGGGTGGGTGCCTTCAAATTCATTGAGTCCCTTTATTTCGCCGTCCCATTCATGGGTTAGAATAAAGCTCGCCAGCTTGGGGATGCCAATTTCATAATCGTTGCTGCGTTTTTCTCTATTCGGCACGGCAAATAACAGCATTGGGGCGCCGCGCTCAGTTTCCCATACACCTTCCATCGCCGCCACTTTTGCAGGCTGATGCTCGAGGGTATTAAGGCCATGCATGTCGCCAATCAGTATCTGTAGCGGGATAAGCAACGCAGCAGCATAGACGCCTGTTTTCATCGCCGCCATCACACTGGCGCACTTATCACCGCGCAGGAAGCGATAGGCTGAAATACCTGCGATCAGGAATGCTGCCGTAAGGCCAGATGCTATCAACATATGCATCAGTCTATAAGGCATGGATGGGTTAAACACGATATTAAACCAGCTGGTCGCATGCGCCACGCCATCGCGCATTTCAAAACCGGTGGGTGTGTGCATCCATGAATTCAGCACAATGATCCAGAAGGCTGACATGGTCGTTCCAAACGCTACCAGTACGGTTGCCGTTGTGTGAACACGGTTGGAAACCTTGTTAAACCCAAACAGCATGATGCCAAGAAAGGTTGCCTCCAGGAAGAAAGCGGTCAGCACTTCATACGCCAGTAATGGCCCTGCTATATTACCCACCGCCATCATAAACCCTGGCCAGTTGGTGCCGAACTGGAATGACATGGTGATGCCAGACACGACGCCGAGCGCAAAACACAACGCAAAAATCTTCACCCAGAATTTGTAGGCATCCATCCATTTCATATCGCGGCTGCGATTATAGCGAAGCTTGAAGAACAGCAATATCCACCCCAGCGCGATGGTGATGGCGGGAAACAGGATATGGAAAGTAATATTCGCCCCGAACTGGATTCGGGCAAGCATGAGCGCGTCCATCAGCGTTTTTCCTTCTTATCTTTGCCGCCGGGAATCAGTTTTATTTTGTCTTTCATCTCGTAGAGCTTATACACCTTCGAGCCAAGCTTGAGCAGGTTCACCAGCCGCTCGGTATCCATCTTCTGCATGTCCTCATACCAGCCGGTAAGCATTTCGATGAGGTCATGCATCTCACGCATTTTTGCTTGTGCATGTTTTTCTTCTGCGCTGGATGGGTTTTCCAGCATCACATCGCGCAGCATGGAAAGTGTTGGATCAATCTCGCGCTTGCGGCGCTGCTCCACCAACGTGCGCACAATCTCCCATATGTCTTCCGGCGTTGTAAAATAATCGCGGCGGTCGTTCGGTAAATGCTTGTGACGAATCAGGTTCCAGCTATCAAGCTCCTTAAGCCCCATGCTCACATTTGAGCGTGAGAACCCCAATGCTTCGGCAATATCCTCCGCATTTAGCGGCTTGGGTGATAGATAGAGCAGCGCATACATCTGCCCAACCGTGCGGTTAATACCCCAGCGGCTCCCCATTTCCCCGAAGTGAAGTACGAAGGATTGAATCAGTGGAGGCAGGTTCATTGCGTTTCCTAATTTCAGTAATTTCTGAAATTACCATAATAAAAAATTTTATTTTGTCTACCCCTATAAGCATTCACTACCACAAAGGTCTGATAAAATTATAGAATTAGGATAAAGACGTACTATGAGCGCAAAGCACTATCCATGGCTTCTGAATGAGCTGAATCTTACTCATCGGATTTTCGGAAAAGCGTATTCGTTAGATTTGAGAGATTAACGGCTGACCACGTTCAGTCCGCGATGCTCCAACAATCTTCAGAAAACACCTGCCTATTTCTTCTTAAAATTGCCTTTGAATTTTTTGCCGCCGCCAGATTTAGTATCCCTTGGCTTACCATCAAACGGCTTACCGCCGCCCGGTTTGCCACTGTACGGTTTTCCGCCGCTCGGTTTGCCTTCGCTGCGTTGGCCGCCATCGCGTTTGGCATCATGAGGCTTACCACCTTCGGGTTTTCCGCCGCCGGGTTTGCGGTCGTCATATTTCTTTTTGAAATGCTTAGGCTTTTCGCCGCCCTCACCCGGTTTTGCAAAACGTGGTTTGTTCTTATCGAATGGTTTCCTGGGTGGACGGGCGTCGTCATAGCCTCCCTTAGACGCTTCTGGAGCGCCTTTCAGGCGGGACACCACAATATTCTTTTCTATTTTTCCGCTATCGCCTATGGCCTTGAAGAAGCCATCCACGCAGTCAGCAGTGAGTTCAACATGCGTTTCATTCTGCTGTATCTTGATCGCGCCGATATTGCGCTTGGTGATATTGCCACGGCCACACAGCATCGGAAGAATCCAGCGCGCTTCAGCGGAGGCATCATGCCCAACCGAGAGCGATATCCACACGCTGTTACTGAAGTCATCACGGCCTGTTTTGTGAGCAGCAGCAACAGGCGCCGTATCGAGCAATTCTTCAGGCGCAGGGTTTTGCGCATTGTGCAGGCGCATGAGCGCCGCCGCAACCTGCTCAGGCTGATAGCGCGCAAGCAGTTCCGCAATCGCCGATTTCTCGCTGTCTTTTACCGGCTCGCTGAATACAGGGTTTGCCAAAAAGCGCTCATGATCGCGCTCCAGGATGCTTTCAATCGAAGGCGGCTTGCCCCATGTCGCCGTTACCTGTGCGTTCCTTAGCATCATTTCTGCACGCCTGCGTGCATTATGCGGCACAATGAGCGCGCTTACGCCCTTGCTACCCGCACGTCCGGTGCGGCCACTGCGGTGCAGTAAAATATCGCGGTTTTTAGGAATATCGGCATGAATCACCAACGCAAGTCCCGGCAGATCGATACCGCGTGATGCCACATCGGTCGCGACGCACACTCTTGCGCGTCCATCGCGCAAGGCTTGCAGCGCGTGGCTGCGCTCGGCCTGGCTTAACTCACCAGACAGTGCCACCACCGAAAATCCACGATTGGTAAGACGGCTAGTCAGGTGATTGACTTCTACGCGGGTGCCGCAAAAAATAATCGCATTTTTTGCATTATGATAGCGCAGCAGATTGATGATGGCATTTTCGCGATCGCTCGGGGCAATGCTCAGCGCGTGATATTCAATATCGGCATGCTGCTTTTCTTCTTCTTTGGTGGTAATGCGCTTGGCATCTTTCTGGTAGCGCTTGGCCATGGTGGCAATGTTTTTGGCCACGGTAGCCGAGAACATCAGGGTGCGGCGTTCTTTAGGGGATGTGTCGAGGATATATTGCAGTTCCTCATGGAAACCCATATCGAGCATTTCGTCCGCTTCATCAAGCACCACCGCCTTTAACTGGCTGGTATCAAAATAGCCGCGTTCGATATGGTCTTTCAGGCGTCCCGGCGTTCCTACCACGACATGCGGCTTGCTGTTGAGTGCCTGGCGCTCTGCGCGCATATCCATGCCGCCCACACAGGAAACCACGGTTCCGCCACTTGAGCCATAGAGCCATTCGAGTTCACGCGTTACCTGCAGCGCAAGTTCACGCGTAGGTGCGATCACCAGTGCCATAGGCGCTGGAACCTTGGGAAAGAATTGGCTGTCGCCCAAAAGCGTAGGCGCCAAAGCCAGGCCAAATGCCACGGTTTTTCCTGAGCCGGTCTGGGCAGAAACAAGTAAATCGCATCCCTGTAACTCAGGCGCTAAAACAGCTTGCTGTACGGGAGTCAGGGTGGTGTATCCACGCTTTGTCAGCGCACTATTGAGCGTTGGGATAACGCCATGAAATTCGGTCATGTTCTTTTCTTTCTACTATTTTAAGGCATAGCTCTACGCGCTTACGGCGCCTACAACAACAAAAACAGTAAAAAACCTTGAATTTAACGGATGCAGATTCCGCGACCATATTTTTATAATGCTGTTAATTAATAATAAAATCATTAACGACGGGAAACGGCCTACCCTTCTCGCCCCTTTTGCATTGGCACCATTTCCTGCTATAAATCGAGTCATACTCATTAAACAGTAAGGAATTGCAATGCAGTCTTTTTATATGATTATCGCACTGCTCGGCGGCATTGTGCTTCCGGTGCAGGTCGGGCTGAACAGCATACTGGCACGTGCCACAGGCAACCCTATCTGGGCATCGTCCGTATCCTTTTTAGTGGGCACCGTTGGTATCATTCTCTACCTGCTGGCACAGCGCCAGCCGCTACCGAGCATCGCAGTCCTGTCTGCCATACCGCCCTATGCATGGGCGGGCGGGCTGCTCGGCGCGTTTTATGTGACCATCAGTATTATCGTAGCACCTAAAATCGGTGCCGCCATGCTGGTATGCCTGGCCATTGCCGGGCAAATGGTGGCAGCGCTTATCATGGACCATTACGGGCTGCTCGGCTTTCCGCAGCATTCGATCAACTGGGGACGCGTTGCCGGGGCTATTATGCTAATCGGCGGCGTATTGCTGATGCGGAAATACTAGGAGGCGCATATGACAGAGATCATCAATTTACGCCAGCAGCGCAAAGCCAAAGGCCGTAAGGAAAAAGATAAAAAAGCCGAACAGAACCGCGCAGCGTTTGGTCAGACCAAGGCTGAAAAGCTAAAGAAAAAACAGGAAGCGGAACGTCTTTCAAAATTGCTGGACGGCCATAAGCGCGATAAGGACGACGATAAGTAGTTTAAGCTATGGGCCTGATTATAAATAAAGCCACTACCGCTGATCTTGCGGCGCTTTCCAGCCTCGCACGCAGCTGCTTTGCCGCTAATTTCGGGCATTTATATGCGCCTGAGCATCTGGCCATACATCTGGAGAAAACATGCTCGCAGGATTTTTTTGCGCAGGAACTGAGCGCTGGCTGCCAGATATTACTGGCGCGCGAAAATGGGGCACTGATCGGCTATATCAAATTTGGCCAGGTAGGGCTTCCGATTACCTATTCCCCGCAGGATATGGAACTGCACCGGCTATATGTCATCCAAAGCCACCAGAGTGCAGGCATAGGAAAAAAACTTATAGAAGCCGCACTGCACGAAAACCTTATGCAGCAGGCGCCATCTATTTATCTGGGGGTATGGGAGCATAATATACGCGCACAAACCTTCTATGCGTCCTATGGTTTTAAACCGGTGGGCGAATACGGCTACCATGTGGGTCCGCATGTAGACCGTGAAATCATCCTGCGGCGCGCGCAAGGGTGAAGGCCATTTTTAGCGCCAATAAATTGCATTGACAATAGTTGCATATGCAACTAATAACCCCTTATGAGCACATCTACCCCCAGCAATTTAGAAGACCATCTCGGCTATTGGCTGCGCTGTCTTTCCAATTATGTAACGCACAGCTTCGAAGAACGGCTTACTAAATACGATATATCGATTGCCCAGTGGGTCGTGCTGCGCACACTTTATGACGCAAAGGATATGACACTCAACGAGGCCGCGCAGATCGTTGGCGTGGATAAAAGCTCGCTGTCGCGCATGGTGGAACGCCTGGTGCAGCGCGGCCTGGTCAGCCGCACAGAAGGTATCGACCGCCGCTCGCTTAGCCTGTCGCTGTTGCCATCAGGTAGAAAACTGGTGCCTAAACTGGCGCAGCTTGCCGATGCCAATGACAAAACATTTTTCAGCGCATTATCGGGTAAACAGCAGGCAGAACTGAGGGCGACCATTGAACAACTACTCACCGCAAATGGCTGGAGCGCTTCTGCGCGCGGCAAGGACAGGATGGAATAATATGGATATTGCAGTTATTGACGAATGCCGAAATCTTTCAACTACGGGTAAAATCACCTTCCTGGAAGTGGTGGCAAAACTTTCGGCAAGCCATGTAGAGCGTTATATCGCTGACCTGAACTCCATGACGCTTTCCTATTATAGCGGCAGCGGCCAGATGCATACTGCTGCACTTGACCTCCCTGCCCGCCAGGTAGCCAGCAGTTTTCGTGCAGATGACATAAAAGAAGCCATACGCGACAGCCAGCAGCAACGCATAAATTACAAAATATTCCTGGAGCGCATTACGGATGCTGGCTGCTGCCATTACGAAGTGTATATCGCAGGCAGAAAAATAATGTATTTTGGGCGCGATGGCAGTCACCATATCGAACACTTCCCGCAGGCCACATAATGCTAACGCGCTGCGGCTGGGTAGGCACCGGTAAACCTCACTACGAACATTATCACGATACCGAATGGGGCGTGCCGGTGCATGACGACCGCCTGCTCTTTGAAATGCTGATTTTAGAAGGCGCTCAGGCCGGGCTGAACTGGGAAACCATTCTCAAGCGCCGCGAGGGCTATAAAAAGGCCTTTGGGAATTTTGATGTCAAAAAATGCGCACAGCTGACGGATTCGCAGCTCGAAGCGCAGATGGACAACGAAGCCATCATTCGCAACCGCCTTAAGATATGGTCGGTGCGCAAGAATGCACAGGCATTTATAGCCATTCAGAAAGAATTTGGATCGTTCGATGCCTATCTATGGCGCTTTGTTGGCGGAAAACCTAAAATCAATCAACCTAAGACACTAAAAAACATCCCCACCAGCACGCCTGAATCCGACGCGCTTTCCAAGGACCTGAAAAAGCGCGGCATGAGTTTTGTGGGCTCAACCATCATGTATGCCTATATGCAGGCCGTTGGGATGGTAAACGACCATATCGCCACCTGCTTTTGCCGCCGCTAGATACTTGCGCTTAAGTCCATTTTGCTAAAGAATCGTGCTTTATGCTTAAATCAGGAAATATGCCATGAGTTTTTCCCCGCTTGTAATGATGTTTGTTGCCGTATTCCTTGCTGAACTCGGAGACAAAACCCAGCTGGCCACCGTGCTGTTCGCTGCGGATGGTGAACATAACCCATGGGTGGTATTTCTGGTTGCCTCGCTGGCACTGGTTGCCTCTACCGCCATTGCCGTGCTGCTGGGCACCCTGGCCTCAAAATACCTGGCAGTTGCCCCACTTAAACTGATTGCAGGCATTGGATTTGTGCTGCTTGGCGGCTGGACGATTTTCGATCATTTTAGATAAAAATCATCCATATTAACAGTGTAGACCAAACAGTTTGTGCGATACCTCAGCAGCGCACATCAATCTATGACGTGATACCCGGCATCAACATAAATAGTTTCCCCGGTCATGTGGCGCGCGTAATCGCTGGCAAGAAATGCCGTGGTAGCGCCGACATCGAAAATATCCACCAGGGTATGCAGCGGTGCTTTTTCCGCGGCTTTGGCCAGCAGGCTTTCAAAGTCTGAAATACCCGATGCGGCGCGCGTCTTAAGCGGCCCGGGCGAAATGGCGTGCACACGTAT
>JAGVKI010000094.1 GCA_020050695.1 Alphaproteobacteria bacterium
GAACATAACAGGTACTTTGCGGGTAGAGTGTTCGCGCACCTTATAATTGATTTTATTATTGGAAATATCCAATTCGCAGCGCAGGCCCGCTTGTTCCAGCTTATCGGCCAGTTCTTTGGCATACCCGTCGGCGGCTTCGGTAATCGTGGCAATCACCACCTGTGTAGGGGCCAGCCAAAGCGGGAACTTACCGGCATATTCCTCAATAAGAATACCTATAAAGCGTTCCAGAGAGCCTAAAATAGCGCGATGCAGCATGACCGGGCGCTGTTTTGAGCCATCAGGTGCAATATAATTGGCGTTCAGGCGTTCAGGCAGCACGAAGTCTACCTGCAGCGTGCCGCACTGCCAGTCGCGGCCAATGGCGTCACGTAGTACGAATTCAAGTTTAGGGCCATAAAACGCACCTTCACCTGGATTTAGAGTGCATTCAAGACCAGCGGCTTCTACTGCATCTTTGAGTGCACCTTCCGCTTTATCCCAGGTTGCATCGCTGCCAGCGCGCTTGGCCGGGCGATCAGAGAACTTCACCTTAATATCGGTAAAGCCAAACGCCTTATAGACATCCTTTAAGAGTGCGCAGAAAGACACTGTTTCTGAAGTGATTTGTTCTTCCATGCAGAAAATATGCGCATCGTCCTGCACGAAGCCGCGAATACGCATGATTCCATGGAGTGATCCCGATGGTTCATTGCGATGGCAACTGCCAAATTCTGCCATGCGTAGAGGCAGATCGCGGTAACTCTTGATGCCCTGGTTGAAGATCTGGATATGGCACGGGCAGTTCATTGGCTTGACGCAGAGGGTATGGTCTTCGTCAGTGTGGGAGACAAACATGTTCTCGCGGAATTTTTCCCAGTGACCCGAAGCTTCCCACAGGCTGCGGTCTACCAGCGTAGGCGTTTTTACCTCGATATAGCCTTCCTTTCGGATTTTGGTGCGCACGAAATTTTCAATCGCGCGGTAAATCGTCCAGCCTTTATCGTGCCAGAAGATCATACCCGGGGTATGTTCCTCGATATGGAAAAGGTCGAGTTCACGGCCAAGCTTGCGATGGTCGCGCTTTTCAGCTTCTTCCATCATGGTAAGGTAATTTTTAAGGTCTTTCTCGCTCGCCCAGGCGGTGCCGTAGATGCGCTGAAGCATCTCGTTTTTGGAATCCCCCCTCCAGTATGCGCCCGCTACTTTCAATAACTTAAAGGCAGTTCCTACTTTATTGGTTGAAGGTGCGTGAGGCCCGCGACACAGGTCCATAAATGCCCCCTGGCGGTATAGGGAAATATTCTGATCTGCCGGGATCGAGGCGATGATTTCAGCCTTATAATTTTCGCCGATGGACTTAAAATGCGCCACAGCGTCATCGCGTTTCCAGACTTCGCGGCGGATGAGTTCACCGCGAGCAACGATTTCCTTCATGCGCGCTTCGATGGTCTCTAAATCAGTGGTGCTAAAAGGCGTCGGACGCGAAAAATCATAGTAAAAGCCGTTATCAATAGCCGGGCCAATGGTCACCTGCGTTTCGGGGAACAGTTCCTTTACCGCTTCGGCCAACACGTGCGCGCAGTCATGGCGGATAAGTTCCAGGCCATCGGCGTCCTTACCGGTGATGATTTGTACGGATGCATCCTTTTCGATGGGTACGTAAAGATCGAGCAGTTCGCCGTCCACCCGCACAGCAAGCGCTGCTTTTGCAAGGCCTGCACCAATGCTCGCGGCAATTTCTTCGCCCGTCACTGCGCCTGGGTATTCACGTTTGCTGCCATCCGGCAAGGTAATAGCGACCATAAAAATTCTCAAATAATCAAATAGGCTTAATAGTTTACAGGGGAAAGAGATTTATAGACTGTACGGCCTATGTCAAGTGCTGCCGTGAGGCTGCATAGCTAATATGCGCGTTCTTCAGGCGGGAAGGACAGCACGGCCTGCGTTTTTGGCTCAAGCCCGGCCATACGTACAGCACGGTATTGCATATGCACATGGCCGTTATCATCCACAAAGCCCAGGCTGTGCTTCAGCCAGTCTTTGTCATTGCGAACCGGATAGTCGTCACGCCAGTGCGCACCTCGGCTTTCCTTGCGTTCCTTGGCCGACACAGCGGTAACGACCGCTTGCCTCAGTAGATTGTCGGTTTCCAGCGCTTCCATTAAATCATTGTTCCAAATCAATGATTTATCTGATATTTTTAAATCGGCTTGATAAGCATTCCATATGAGGCGAAGCTGGCGCTCTGCATTATCGAGCAACGCCTGGTTGCGGAAGATGGATGCGCCATGCTGCATTACCTGCTGCAGTTCCTTGCGCAGCTGGCGCGGCCGGGTAGCGCCGTTTTTATGACGCAGGCTGTCAAAACGGGTCATGGCAGGCTCGAGCGTGGCATCGGACAGTGGTTTGTGGCGTGTCTGCTTGTGGTTTGCGGCCTGTTGGCCTGCAGCTTTGCCAAATACCACCAGTTCCAGCAGGCCGTTGCAGCCAAGGCGGTTTGCGCCGTGCACAGAGGTACAGGATGCTTCACCAATGGCGACAAGCCCCGGAACCGTATGTTCATTGCCCTTGCCATCGACGGTTAAAACCTGGCTCTGGCTATTACAGGGGATACCCCCCATGGTGTAATGCACGGCGGGCAGGACGGGTATCGGATCGCGGCTTATGTCGATGCGGGCAAAAGTGCTGGTGATTTCGCGGATCGCTGGCAGCTTGCTTTCAATAAGCCCTGGGGGCAAATGATCCAGGAATAGGTAGAGATGATCAGCGTTTTTGCCACAGCCGCGTCCGCCATGTATTTCCTGCATCATGGCCCGGGAGATGACATCTCGCGATGCCAGTTCCTTGCTGTCAGGCGCATAACGCTCCATGAAACGTTCGCCATGTGCATTTTTTAAGATAGCGCCTTCACCGCGCGCACCTTCGGTGATTAATATGCCGCTGCCGTAAAGGCCGGTGGGATGAAACTGGATAAACTCCATGTCCTGCAAGGCAATGCCAGCGCGCAGGCACATGGCGTTGCCATCGCCTGTGCATATGGTCGATGCAGTGGTTGAGGCGTAGACCTGGCCATAGCCGCCGGTGGCAAGGATAGTGGTGTGGGCATGGAATATATGCAGGTCACCGGTTTCAATATGCCATGCAACGAGGCCAAGGCAGTTATTGTGCTCATCCATCAGCAGGTCGAGGGCAACATATTCTATGTAAAACTCAACCTTGTGGCGCAGTGCCTGACTGTAGAGCGTGTGCAGCAGCGAATGGCCGGTACGGTCGGCAACGGCGCAGGCACGGTAAGCCTGGCCACCTTTGCCATACTGCGTTTTCTGGCCGCCGTAAGCGCGCTGGTAGATAAGTCCGTTTTCATCACGGGTAAAGGGCATGCCCATCTGCTCAAGTTCAATAATCGCGCCGGGAGCCTGTTCGCACATAAAGGCAATGGCGTCCTGATCGCCCAGCCAGTCGGAACCGCGGATGGTATCGTACATATGCCAGTGCCAGTCATCAGCTTCGCGGTTACCAAGCGCCGCGTTGATTCCGCCCTGGGCGGCAACGGTATGGCTGCGGGTAGGGGGCACTTTAGAAAGGCAGGCAACCGACGCACCGCCTTCGCTGGCTGCTACTGCTGCGCGCAGGCCAGCACCGCCAGCGCCGACAATCAGCACATCATGGTAATGGTGGATGTAATTATATGCAGACACTAAAGCCTATCAATCACTCAAGCAGGGGTAAATAAGGCATGCATCATACAATGTTGCCCGGCCAGAGCAATTGCTTGTTATCAAGAAAAATGGATGTTACTAAAGACGCATGAACTTGAAATTACCGGATAAAGAGGCGTTTGGCCAAATTATTTCCCTTGCCCTTCAGGAAGATATAGGGGCAGGCGACATTACGTCGCAGCTACTTATACCCGCAGAGAAAACAGGCACAATGCAGCTAAATGCACGCGAACCGATGGTGGTTTGCGGCGGGTTTATTGCTGAAATGGTATATGCCAAGCTTGATCCCAAGATTCAGGTCACCTGCCATATGGCGGAAGGCGTTCACGCCAAGCCGGGTGATACGATTGCCAGCATCACCGGCAGTGCGCGCGTATTGCTTACCGCAGAGCGTGTGACACTAAACCTGATGCAGC
>JAGVKI010000119.1 GCA_020050695.1 Alphaproteobacteria bacterium
GAGCCGCAGGCTTCAGCGATGTTTCCTGTACAATGCGTTTGACGGTATGGTGGGTGCGCTCGCGGGTGGTGCCGCCTGCCCCGTAGGTCACCGATACAAAGCGCGGCGACAGCGATTCAAGCTGGCGTATGGAATTCCAGAGTTTCTGCTCCATTTCGTCGGTTTTGGGCGGGAAAAATTCAAAGGAAACGGTAGGCACTTTATCGGTAAACCGCTCCTCCAGCATGGTCTTATTCATGGTCAGGAAGTCACTTTCTATATTTGTGGCTTATTTGCAACAGCCAGAGGGGATTTAGCACCAGCACTGCGGCAGCCAACTTTTATCGTTGTATTAGCACTAGAGAAAACTACATTGTCCCCGCAAGTCAAGTTCATAAAGGTTTAATGGTTTTAACATACCATGAAATTTGCGAAACCGGATTCATCCGGATGGCTTAAGAAAAAAATAGTAATAAAAATCTAAGGTTTAGGAGCAACGGTCTATGGGTTTCGTGAAGTCACGCAGGTATGTTGGGTATCTTGCTTCACTGTTACTGATTGTAACGGCTACGTTTGGTTATGCGAGCGCAGACGACAAGCAGGTGGTAAAGCCTCAGCCTGAAGTGGCTGCGAAGATCGCACCTGCTGCCGGCACCCCTGCCAAAAAAGCAGAAGCTGCTGCGCCTGCCAAAAAGGCTGTAGCCAAGAAAAAAGCTGTTAAAACCGCTCAGCAGCAGGCGTATGACGATGCCGCGTTCGATGATGCTACCGGTTATATCGCTAACGACAATGACCCGTGGGAACCGCTTAACCGTGCTATCTTTGGCTTTAACCGCACAGTGGATACGTGCCTGCTGCGTCCTGTGACCAGCGTATACCGCTTTGTTGTGCCTGCATCAGGCCGCGAAGCTGTAAGCAATGTGCTCGTCAACCTGTATGCTCCGGTGACCTTTGCCAACTCTATCCTCCAGGTGGACCCGCAGAATACCTTTGCAACATTCTGGCGCTTTGTAATCAACACCACCTTTGGTATCGGCGGTATTTTTGACGTCGCTTCCGAAGCTGGCCTTAAGAACCGCACCACCGACCTCGGCCAGACATTTGGTATCTGGGGCGCGGATGAAGGCCCGTATTTCGTGATTCCTGTGATGGGCCCTTCGAACGTGCGTGATACGTTTGGCGTCATTGGTGACATCTTCTTTTTCCCTCCTAACTATTCGCAGGAGTGGGCTGTTCCTCTGGCTATCGGCGCTACAGCAGCAATTGATGCACGTTCCAGGAATATGGACCTGATCGACGATGTATACCGTACCTCGCTTGATCCGTATGCTACCTTCCGTAGCGGTTACATGCAGAAGCGTGCTGCTGATATTAAGCGTGCCAAAGCAGCCCGTGCGCAGTCGCAACTCAAAGCTATCCACTAGTCGAACGGAATATTCTAATGAAGTTACTGCGTTTGTTCCTCGTTGCCATTGCAATTTGCAGCGCGGCGACTGTATCTGCCACTCCTACAACAGCGGCAACGCAAGCAGATGCGGGTAAGTATATCGAAAGCATCGGCAGCAGGGCGCTGGCGATTATTTCCGATAAAGCGCTGGATAAAGCAGGCAAACAGACCAAGCTGGAAGCAATCTTTTCGGAGAGCGTAGATTTTAACTGGGTATCACGTTTTGTCATGGGCCGTTACTGGCGCCAGGCAACCGATGCACAGAAGGCGCGTTACACCACGGAATATAAAAAATTCCTGATCCTGAACTACACCTCGCGTTTTACACAGTACAGCAGCGGTTCTTTCAAGGTGACCAGCAGCAAGGATACCGGCAATAACGAGTTTCTCGTGAACATGCAGATCCAGGCGGGTAACAAGAACAGTGACCCTGTGTATGTGGATTACCGCGTGCGCGCCAATGAATCTGGATTCAAAATCTTTGACGTGATCGTAGAAGGCGTCAGCCTGCTTGCGACCCAGCGCTCAGAATTCGGTTCGGTGCTGGCCAATGAAGGCATTGACCATCTGATCGACCAGTTGGTGGCTAAGTCCAAGACGGGCGATGTCGGCCTGCCGGGTGCCAAGCCTTAATGCAGGCCCGGCTTGGGTTGCTAAGCCAGTATAATCGACCATTGACCTTGCAGGTCATTCTTCCGGTTTTTCTATTTTCACTCATCAGCATACTGCCGCTGGCCTATTGGCAATTTGGCGGCGACATCATGTTCCAGTATGTAGCCATTGAATGCTTCGCCACACAGTTCTGGCAGGGTGATCTGTATCCCCACTGGTGCAATGACGCCAATGCCGGGCTTGGCGCTCCGGTGTTCCTTTATTATTTCCCGCTGCCTTTTTATGTGGCCTCCTTGTTTTATCCGCTGACATGGGTAGGCGGCAGTATCGACCATGTCTATTTGCTGAGCCTGTGGTTTGTCACGTTTGTAACCGGCCTTACGGCATGGCACTGGCTGCGTGACCTGGTGCCCTCTAAGCTGGCACTTGTGCTGGCGCTTATTTACCTGTGGATGCCGTACCGCCTGGAATTGATGATGTTCCGCTCCGCCTACAGCGAATTATGGTGCCTGGCATGGATGCCGCTGGTCTGTAAATATACGCGCCGTCTTATTCAGGCAGAGGCCAGCGCGCTGCCCAAACTGGCGCTGGCATTTTGCCTGTGCTTTCTCTCGAACATGCCCGCTGCCGTGATTGGTGTGCTGATGAGCGCGGCCTACAGCGTCGTGATGGTAACCAAAGCTACGCGTATGGCGCTGCTGCGCTGGGCGCTGGCGCTAGGTTGGGGCGCGCTGCTGGCTGCTTTCTATCTGGGGCCTGCAATACTCTATAAGCCGTTTGTAACTACCGAGGGGGTGATTGGCGGCAAGCGCTCCTGGAGTAATGATTTCCTTAGCATGGCTAATGTAACCGAGCATGGCCAGGGCAATGTGGTGGTAGCAATTGGCCTTACCCTTAGCGCCATTATCGCGATGATCGCCTATGGGCTATGGCGCAGGCCGCGCCTTAAGGATGGTTTCCTGCGCCGGGAAGTGATGGCATGGGCGGTGGTTGGGCTGCTTGCCATGGTGATGATCTTTCCTGTCAGCCGCCCGCTCTGGCAGCTTCTGGGGTTTATTTCCATGCTGGCTTTCCCGTGGCGCATGCAGCTTATTGTCATGCTCGCAGGCATCTATTTTGCCGCGCTTATTCTGGGCCGTTTATTCCAGCCTGGGCGCGCCGCGTTTCGTGGCGGTGACCTGTCGCTTATTTTTGGCATGCTGGCGCTGCTTGGGCTGTTTGTTATCAGTGCGCGCAGCCCCGATTTTGTGACCTACGGCGATAAAATCATCGCCTCTCGCTTTATTACCCAGCGCGAATACCGCTCTGTGTGGACGGATAAGCCCTATATCGCCATGCCATACCTGCTTAACCGCTATGATAACCGCGGTCGTATTGCAAAAGCAGAGGTCATTGCCGGTAAC
>JAGVKI010000204.1 GCA_020050695.1 Alphaproteobacteria bacterium
CGAATTGGAATGGATACGCCAGGGCGTCAAGGCACGTCAGGCCAAAAGCAAGGCGCGTATCGCCGCTTACGAGCAGTTGCTTACCAAGGAAGGCCCGACGCAGGTGGGCACCGCGCAGATTCTTATCCCTAACGGCCCGCGCCTGGGTAACCTGGTTATCGAAGCCAAGGACCTTAGCAAAGGCTTTGGCGACCGCCTGCTGATCGACAATCTCTCCTTCTCGCTGCCGCCGGGTGGCATTGTGGGTATTATCGGCCCGAACGGCGCGGGTAAAACCACCTTGTTCCGCATGATTACCGGCGCTGAAAAGCCTGACTCCGGTACGTTCAAAGTGGGTGATTCGGTAAAGCTTGGCTATGTCGACCAGTCGCGCGATGCGCTTAATGACAAGAAAACCGTATGGGAAGAAGTCTCGGGCGGTGATGAGGAAATCTATCTCGGCAAGAAGCTGGTGAAGTCCCGTGCGTATTGCTCAAGCTTCAATTTCAAAGGCGGCGACCAGCAGAAAAAAGTCGGCATGCTGTCGGGCGGTGAACGTAACCGTGTGCATCTGGCAAAGATGCTTCGCGGCGAACATAACGTGCTGCTGCTTGACGAACCAACCAACGATCTGGACATCGAAACACTGCGCGCGCTGGAAGAAGCGCTGCTTGAATTTGCAGGCTGCGCGGTGATCATCTCGCATGATCGCTTCTTCCTGGATCGCGTGGCTACCCATATTCTCGCATTCGAAGGCGATAGCCATGTGGAATGGTTCGAAGGTAACTACGAAGCCTACGAGACCGACCTGAAAAAGCGCTTAGGGGTGGATGTGCTCACGCCTACCAAGGTGAAATACCGACCCCTGCGCAGAGCATCGTAACTAAGGGGCGCAGAGCATCGTAATAAAACCAGCGCAGAGCATCGTAATAAAAATTTACGGGTTTGGCAGGTAAGCCATATCGAATTTTTACCAAAGATCCCGGTAGAATTGACCTTTAAGAGGTTGATTCTGCCGTGTTTGAACAAAAGCATTTAAAGCGTATATACCGCCTGTGGGCGCCTGTGTATGACCTGTTGTACCATGCGCCGCTGGCATCTGCGCGCAGCGAGGCGATTTCATCAATTGCGCCGGGCAGCCGCGTACTCGAAGTGGGTATTGGCACCGGGCTTACCGTCTCTGTCTACCCCAATGACTGCCAGGTGATCGGCATCGATCTTTCCCTACCCATGCTTAAAAAAGCCAAACGCCGCGTGCGCAGCCAGCCATTTTCTCCCGTCAAGGGGCTGCTTGTGATGGACGCCTATAAGCTGGGTTTTGCCGACGGGTCTTTTGATGCGGTCATTGCCACTTTTGTGGTGGGGGTAGTGCCCAATCCCCAGCGTGTGTTGGACGAAATGGCGCGCGTGCTGCGCCCCGGCGGACAGCTGATTATTGCTAACCGCGTTGCGCCTGAGGCAGGATTTCCCAAAATCATGGAACAGTTATTGGGCGGGCTGGCTGCGCGTGTTGGCTGGGGGCGGGGCCTCAAACTATCATCTATTACCCCATGGGCTGAAAAGAAAGGCATTCGCTGGATCAGCGAAACCCGCTTTCTGCCCGGCGGCCTGGTGCGTGTGATCCATTTGCGCCAGGCATGGCAGGTTACGAGACAGGAAATACTTCCGCCCGCTGTTCATACGCAGCGTACCTATACTGAGCCGCCGCGGGCTACGGGACGCGGGTTTAGCTATCCTATTTCCTGAAGTCCTAAAGCAGGTGGCTACTGCCTGCCTTTATTGTAGTCCTGGTCGCCCCGGCGCTTCCATTGCCGCGCTGCATGATTGGCATTGCGGTGGCATTCCACCGTATCATGATCGGCGGTATTGTAACGCGCATGTTCGGCGGTAAACTGGTGTACCTGAATCTTGTCGGCAATTTCCTGCCATAGTTCTGCGCATGGCGTAATGCGGTTGATGGGGGCAATGCGCCCTGTGTGATGCAGTTCATGGCTCATTTTATTAATGGTGCTGACTACGCCCATATTGTCGCAGCGTATGATGAGATGGCATGATTTCCTGCCCTGCTCCAAATATTTCAGCGCTTCTAAAACGCCGCGCACTTCGCTTTCATAGGAGTCACGTATGGTGGCCTGCCAGGTAAGGGTGATTCTAAAGTCATCGCGGTGCTGCATGCTTCCAAGGCGCTCGAGTATCACATGCCCTCCGCCCTGGCCGCCGGGACGGAATGAGCCGTCCGTGGTAATTACAATAGGTGCTTTATTCGCGCTTTGCTTGGGGGCGGCGCTTATGTCGATGCCGGCCATCATCTGCAATATATTTGGCAGCATGGGCAGGGGCACCAGATAGCCCGTCGTTTTTTCGCTGTCGCCTACGGTCAGGGTCTTGATGTCGCCGCTGGCCTGCATACGTGCCAGTGCTGTAGATAGCTTCTGCGCATCCAGCGATATTTCGGTTAGCGCATCGCCATTGTCGTCGAGCAAATGCAGTATATAATCAGTTCCCGCCGCCATTAAACCGGATGGCTGGCCTGCTGAAGAGGTTTCAATAAAAAGATTGCCTGTTTTTCGCCAGTACTTGTCCGAGCGCACAATAGCTTTTGCATCTTCCGGCGGCATTGCCGCTTCGGTGTCTGGTGCTGGCCGGTTTTTATGTTTCTTATGTCCCATAAGTCCCTGTCCCTGTTAGGGCCCCCGTACCTAAATGGGATAAAGGGTTATGGAACTTCAGGCAATCAAAACCAGTCAGCAGCCTGGCAAAACTAGTCGGTGCCGCGCGTAATGATTGTATCGCCAGGCAGGATTTCCCCCACAGGAATCTCAGGCAGGGCTTTGAGTTTACTGTAATAATCCGTGAAATCCGGGCGGGTCTCCTCGAATAATTGTTCGAAGTTGTCGATCACAAAATAGGTTTTCTGCACATCATCGATGTAATAGTTCGAACGCATCATGCGCATCAGGTCAAACCCTAGGCGGTTGGGCGCGCTGCTTTCCAGCGAATAGATGGTTTCCTTGGCTGAAGACACAATGCCGGCGCCATAAATGCGCAGGCCCTTGGGGGTGTTGATCAGGCCAAATTCCACCGTAAACCAGTACAGGCGGGTGATAAAGTGCGATGCTTCGAGCTTCTGCGCCTTGACCGCTCCTTCGCCGAACTGCTGCATGTAATCGGCAAACACCGGGTTACTCAGCAGCGGCACATGGCCAAACAAATCGTGAAATACATCGGGTTCCTGAAGGTAATCCAGTTCGTCACGGCGGCGTATCCACCAGGTTACCGGGAACTGGCGCTTGGATAAATGCTCAAGGAAGATTTCGCCGGGGATGAGGCCGGGTACGGTGACCAGCTTCCAGCGGGTCTTTTTTTCGAGTATTTCGTTGATACGGTCAAAGCTCGGGATGCCGCCTTCGGTTAAAATGCCAAGCTCATCAATGGCTTGCAGATATTCGTCACAGGCGCGGCCTTTCAGCAGCGGCTTCATGCGGTCGCATAGGATATTCCAGACGGCATGATCATCATCTGTGTATTGCGAATAATCAAAGTCGAACGTATAGTCTGGCCGCATGCCAGGCGGGTGAACATCAGCACGTATCATAGACGCGAATCCCCGTAACGGTATTATCAATAACCTCAGTATAACATTTGCTTATCAAAAATCTATGCCCAGAAATCTATCCATGGCAACTGCCTCTAAAACCACTAAAAAGAAATCCTCTTCCCTTGTCCTGCGTGAACTGAAAAAACCAGCCGACTGGCAAGCCATGTTCCGGCTTATCAAACAGCTCAATAAATCCATGACCAAGAAACAGTATGACGGCATGCTCGCCGATATGCTGGCGCGTGGCTACCGCGCCGTGGGTGCCTATCAGGGCGATACGCTGGTGGGTGTTTCGGGCTTTTGGGTGAGCGTGCGTTTCTGGTGCCATAAATATATCGACATCGATAACGTGGTGGTGGATGAGAAAATCCGCAGCAAAGGTATTGGGGCCAAGTTGATCGCCTGGATCGAGAAAGAAGGCCGCCGCCAGAAATGCGAAATGTCCATGCTGGACTGCTACACCACCCATCATAAATCACACCGCTTTTATTTCCGGCAGGGTTATTGTATTCTCGGCTATCACTTCACAAAAGATTTATAGGAGCCGCTAATGGCCAACGATAATATCAATCCAATGGGTACCGACGGATTTGAATTTGTCGAATATGCCACCATCGATCCAAAGCCACTGGAAGCATTATTCACCAAGCTGGGCTTTA
>JAGVKI010000088.1 GCA_020050695.1 Alphaproteobacteria bacterium
CTGCTATTAGCAGACGAACCTACCGGCAATCTTGACCCGCTGACCGCCGAACTGGTGTTTGGCATGCTGATGCGTATGGCCAAAGAAAAGCAACTGGCTATGCTGGTGGCTACACATAATCTTGATCTGGCAAGAAGGATGGATAGAATCGTATCCATCGGCCCGGCAATTGAATAGAAAACCCTGGCCAGTCCAGGCATAAAGTAGACATGATGACCCAGTTTATCCATTTGCGTGTGCATAGCGCCTATTCATTACTTGAAGGGGCTATTCATATAAAACAGTTGGTTAAGTGGTGCAAGGTGCAGCATATGCCTGCGGTTGCGATCACTGACCATGGAAATTTGTTTGGTTCTCTGGAATTCTCGCTCGCTGCTATGGGCGAGGGCATACAGCCTATTCAGGGCTGCACTATTTTTCTGAGGCCCGATATAGTGGAAGGCCGCAACGCCAGCCAGCAAAAACCCGACCAGTTGCTTATCTACGCGCAAAATGAAACGGGCTGGCGCAATATGCTGGCACTGGTCAGCAAATCCTATCTCGCGCCCACGGGCGGTGAAGCCCCTGTGCTTACGCTGGCTGATTTTGAAGGCCATAACGAAGGGCTTATAGTACTCACCGGGGGTATATATGGCGGCATAGGCAAGGCTTTGCTGGCTGGGCGCCCGGAACTGGCGGAAGACTATCTCAAAAAACTTCAGCATTTATTTGCCGGCAGGCTTTACATGGAAATTTCGCGCCATGGCATGATGCGTGAACAGCAAACCGAAGATGGCCTGATCGACCTTGCGTACAAGCATAATATTCCGCTGGTTGCCACCAATGATGCTTATTTCATGAAGGAAGAAATGTTCGAGGCGCATGACGCGTTCTTGTGCATTTCAGAAGGCACCTATGTGTCCGAAGCCGACCGCCGCCAGCTGACACCGGAACACCGCCTTAAATCGCCTGCCGAAATGGCAAAAATATTCTCTGACTTACCGGAAGCATTGGCCAATACCGTAGCCATCGCCAAGCGCTGCTCTTACCTTGCTACCTCGCAGGCACCTATTTTGCCTAACTTTACCGGTGGCAGTGTGAGTGAAGAAGACGCATTGCGTGAGCAGGCGCGTGCCGGCCTTGAACTGCGCCTTGCGCGCTATGTTTTTACGCCGGAAATGACCGAGGAACAGAAAGTGGAAAAGGCCAAGCCGTACCGCGAGCGCCTGGAATTTGAGCTGGAAACCATTATCAAGATGAAGTTCCCGGGCTACTTCCTGATCGTATCGGACTTTATCACATGGAGTAAGCAGCAGGGCATTCCTGTGGGCCCAGGCCGTGGTTCGGGTGCGGGCTCGCTGGTGGCGTGGGTGCTGTCGATCACCGACCTGGACCCGCTGCGTTACGGCCTGCTGTTTGAACGTTTCCTGAATCCCCAGCGCGTATCCATGCCGGATTTTGACGTGGATTTCTGTCAGGACCGCCGCGAAGAAGTGATACGCTATGTGCAGCAGCGTTACGGCGCTGACCGCGTGGCGCAGATCATTACGTTCGGTAAATTGCAGGCGCGCGCGGTGCTGCGTGACGTTGGCCGCGTATTACAAATGCCTTACGGCCAGGTCGATAAAATCTGCAAGCTGGTGCCTAATAACCCGGCAAACCCTGTGACGCTTGAAGAAGCCATCACTATGGAGCCGATGTTCAAAGCGGCTATCAAGGAAGATGAGACGGTTAAAAAACTGGTCGATATAAGCCTGAATTTAGAAGGCCTGAACCGCCACGCATCCACCCACGCAGCAGGCGTGGTCATTGGCGACAGGCCGCTGTGCGAACTGGTGCCGCTGTACCGCGATCCTAAGTCCGATATGCCGGTGGTGCAGTATTCCATGAAATACGCGGAAAGCGCTGGCCTGGTGAAGTTCGACTTTCTTGGCCTGAAAACGCTGACCGTGCTGGTGCGCGCGCTGCACCTTATTAAGCCGCGCGGCATTGAAATCGACCTGCTGGCGCTGCCCGAAGGCGATAAGCCGACCTACGAAATGCTCAGCCGCGGCGAGACGGTGGGCGTGTTCCAGCTTGAAAGCGCGGGTATGCGCGATACGCTTAAAAAGCTGAAGCCAGATACACTTGAAGATATTATCGCGCTTGTATCGCTCTACCGTCCGGGCCCTATGGACAATATCCCGACCTACATTGCCCGCAAGCATGGCGATGAAAGCCCAGAATATCTCCACCCTATGCTCGAGCAGGTGCTTAAAGAAACCTTCGGCGTTATTATTTACCAGGAACAGGTAATGCAGATCGCCCAGCTGCTGGCAGGTTACAGCCTTGGTGAAGCAGACTTGCTGCGCCGCGCTATGGGTAAAAAAATTAAAGCGGAAATGGAAGCCCAGCGCGATATTTTCGTGGAACGTTCCGTTGAGCGTGGCGTGAAGAAAAAAGACGCCGCCAGCATTTTCGACCTGATCGCCAAATTCGCTGAATACGGCTTCAATAAATCACACGCAGCGGCTTATGCGCTGATTGCCTATCAGACAGCATACCTCAAGGCCAATTATCCGGTAGAGTTTATCGCAGCGTCCATGACGTATGATATGCACAATACCGATAAGCTGGCGATCTTCCGCGAGGATGCCGGCCAGTATGGCATTGAACTTATGCCGCCTGACATCAACAAGTCAGAAGTGCTGTTTGCGGTAGAAGGCAAGAAAATCCTGTATGCGCTGGCAGCAGTGCGCAACGTGGGTGCGCAGGCTATGGAAGCGGTGGTAGCAGAGCGAAACGCTAACGGCCCTTACAGCGACATTTTTGATTTTGTAACGCGTATTCCGGCAGAAGCACTGAATAAGCGCGCCATCGAGCATCTCATTAAAGCAGGCGCATTTGATAAGCTGCATCCCAACCGCAACCAGCTGTTTGCAGACTTAGAGCGCATCATGGCATACGGCGTTTCCTGCCAGAGGGACAAGGAAAGCCAGCAGGAAAGCCTGTTTGGCGGTAGCGCGGACATCAGCCATAAGCCGTCCTTATCCGCGCAAAGCGACTGGTCAGCGCTGGAAAAGCTGGAACATGAGTTCGGCGCCATTGGTTTTTACCTGTCGTCACATCCCCTGGAGGGGTATAAGCCTGCACTGGAAAGCCTGAAGGTGATGTCGTCGGCAGATTTTGCAGAAAAGCTCGATAGCCAGTTCCGTCCGGCGCGTGTTGCTGGCATTGTCACGGGCCGTAAATTCAAGGTATCCGACAAGGGCCGCTTTGCCTTTATCCAGTTATCGGATCTGGGCGGTGTATATGAAGTATCGGTTTTCAACGAAACCTTGCTTGCCCAGCAGCGTGATAATCTGGAAAACGGTAAAATCCTGCTGATACAGGCCGACGCTAAGAATGACGAGGGCGGCACCCGCCTGATTGCCCAGGGTATATCGTTGTTTGACGAAGCGCTGATGAAACAGCAGGAGCGCAGGCCAAGCCAGTTCCGCATTGTGGTGGCAGAAAAAGATGCCCTGAGCAGCATCCGCAGCCTGCTGGGGGATGTAAATAGTAGGGGCGGTTCGTCTGTTACCTTATGCGCAAAGGTTAACGGTCAGGGGCTGGCAAATCTCGTACTACCCGGAAAATATGCCGTTTCTCCCACGGTACTGGACAAAATCCGCGTGCTCAAAGGCGTTATCTCCGCCGAAGAACTCCCCGCCTGATTCTTTAAAATTGCCGTTTAACCCATTTGATTTCTGCGGCTTTGCGGGAAGTGCTCCAACTTTAATACTTTTTTTGTATTTGGCGGGTAATAATCAAGCCATCTAAACCATTCAAGATGGAAATCCCCAGGCATGTTTGCGATTATTGGCCTTATTTGCGTATTTGTTTTGATCTTCGGCGGCTACATGGTGGCAGGCGGCAAGATTGAAATTATTCTGCATGCCATGCCGCATGAATTGCCTATGCTTCTGGGGGGCTCCTTTGGCGCGTATATGATCGCCAATAAACCCAAGGTAATCAAAGGCAGCTTCAAGGAACTCGGTAAGGTTTTTAAAGGTTCCAAATGGAAAGCCCAGGATTACAAAGACCTGCTGTGCCTTTTGTTCCTGCTTTGCAAACTGATGAAGTCAAAGGGTCTGATTGCGGTTGAACAGCATATTGAGCGCCCGGCTGAAAGTTCTATTTTTAGCCAGTATCCTGCTATTTTGCATGACCATTTCGCACTCGACCTTATCTGCGATACGCTGCGCACCCTTACGATGGGCATGGAAAATCCAATGACCATTGAAGATACGATCGATAAACAGCTTAAAAAGCATCACCATGAGGCTGCTGCCGTAGGGCACGCGCTACAGGGCATGGCTGACGGCCTGCCTGCTATTGGTATCGTGGTGGCGGTACTTGGCGTGGTAAAGACCATGGCTTCCATTGATCAGCCGCCGGTAATTCTGGGCTCCATGATTGGCGGCGCTCTCGTAGGTACCTTCCTTGGGGTGTATGTAGCGTATTGCATCGTTGCGCCACTGGCGTCGAGCATTATTAATTCGCATGACGAAGAACAGCAGTTTTTATTTATTATCCGTGACGTGCTGGTGTCTCATCTTAAAGGCATGGCACCGCAGATTTCCATGGAAATGGGCCGTGCCCAGATCCCATCCGCTTATCAGCCTAGCTTTGCGGAAATGGAAGAACTCTCATCAAACCTGAAGGTAGAGGGCTAAGCCCCTAAAAAAAACAGTTTGCCTGAAACTCTATGGTTTCATTTGCAAACTGCAAATACGAGGCTGTATCCGCCAGCGCTGCACGCCCGGCGGTTGCCTTGAGGGAATAATCAGAAATTATTGCTGCTAAAAATAGTACGTGTGTAAGGGCTTATTGTAACAAGGCCAGAGGTTTCATATGCATCGGCCACGCCTGCCTGTGGCACGCCTGGGGCTCCGGTGCACGCCTGGGTCAGGCACAGCACAGCGCTTGCCAGGACGATACGTGTTATAACCTTGATCATACTTGCGTTCATATAAACGTCTCCATGATGGTTGGCTTGCCTAGTTATCAGATACCCCCATGCCGTATATTTGCTTTTTAGCAGCCGGGCGTTCCTGATGGCACTTCTTTAACCTTTTCCCACCGCCAAACATATTGCTTTTTTAGCGACTGCGTTATGTGCATAGTGCATAGCATTGAGACTGGACTTTTACATAAGTTTTGTGTAATTATGGGAATTGCGCTGTAGATATATACGCCGTGGGGGTATATAGGCGCCGTAATCTCCAAAACATTGATATATCAAGTGGATGGCGCTAAAAATAAGTGCCATGCAGCGTGGTTTTGCTGAGAAACGGATGAATCCCGTATAGAAAACCACATCATCCTTCAGCAATAGGCCCGCAAACCCATTTTTAAGGCATGCGCGTGCTGCGTGCTATTTTGGATAAATATTCAGATTTTTGTGAAGTCGCGCTGACCTTAAAGGCCACGCATGCATTTAGTATGCTTCAATGCCTGGGGTGCTGATGACCGACAGTTGGCTAGACTGCTGTGGCACGTAGCTGTAATCCACCATGCTTGGTGCATTCCTGGCAGGCACAGTGCCGCATGCCGTAAGTCCGAAGAGGACGCTTACCGCGAGCAATGCAATCATGTATTTTTTTACGTTGTAGAACATTTGTCGTCGTCACTTAAATTATTATAGTGACTACAATACACATTCTTAATTTGCATTGAATTGATAGATTTCTAGATCAGGTATGCGTTTAAAGCATAGCGTTTCATTCTGATGCGAATCATTCTAAACCCAGGGCGTTTATTATCCCCTTGGATTTTAATAGAATTTCTTGAAGTTCGCCTTCTGGTGTGGAATCGGCGA
>JAGVKI010000150.1 GCA_020050695.1 Alphaproteobacteria bacterium
GCTGCATCGCCGTATCGCTCATACCGTAGAACATTATGGCGTTGGCGGGCAGACCGTCGCGGCCCGCGCGACCGGTTTCCTGGTAATAGGCCTCGATGTTCTTGGGGATGGTCATATGGGCCACAAACCGCACGTCCGGCTTGTCGATGCCCATACCGAACGCAATCGTTGCAACCATGATGATGTTATCTTCGCGCAGGAAACGCTCCTGATTCTCGGTGCGCTCCTGGCCACTCATGCCCGCATGATAGGGCAGCGCATTAAACCCCTCCAGCTGCATCCACTTCGCCGTCTCTTCCACAAGTTTGCGCGACAGGCAATAGACGATACCGCTATCGCCCATGTGATGTTCGCGGATGAAGCGCAGCAGCTGCGTCTTCGGGCTGTCTTTCACAGCGATGCTGTAATGAATGTTCGGCCGGTCAAACCCGCCCAGAAAGGATTTCCCGCTTTTTAAATGCAACCGTTCGATGATGTCGCTACGCGTCGGGGCATCCGCCGTAGCGGTCAGCGCAATGCGCGGGATGTCAGGAAAGCGCTCGGCCAGCAACGAAAGCTGCACATAATGTGGCCGGAAATCATGCCCCCATTGCGATACGCAGTGCGCCTCGTCAATTGCAAACAGCGCGATAGGGGACTCGGCCAGGAGGTCTAAAAAATCCTCCATCAACAACCGCTCCGGCGCAACATAGACCATGTCGATCTCGCCCCTGCGGATAGCGCGTTTCGTCTGGGTGATATGTTCGGCCGTCATGCTCGAATTGATGGCGGCGGCCTTGATACCAAGCTGCGTCAGGGCTGCCACCTGATCCTGCATTAGCGCAATAAGGGGGGAGATGATAATCCCAACGCCATGGCGCATAAGTGCCGGAATCTGGTAACAGAGTGATTTGCCGCTGCCCGTTGGCATCAACACAAAGGCGTGATGGCCGCCAGCCACATGTTCAACAATCTCAGCCTGCTGGCCGCGAAAACTGTCGTAACCATAGGTTTTCTTAAGGATTTGAAGGGCTGTCATGTTTTGCATCGCACCAGCATATAAGCCATGCGTTTTAAGTAAAGCTGAACAAAATTTAGCAGGAACTAAAAAGTGCCGTTCGATAGTCCTGCTCTCAGGTTATACGATTGCAAATGCAGGCACTAGGGTTATTAACCATGGTAAAGCACACATAATTATTGAAATATAATCTATTAGCTGAATATTCGCTTTAATGGGAATGCCGTATTCGCATACAAGCAACAGCCTTTTCAATTATCGCACCTACTATTATACCGCCAAGCGCACATATTAAAGCTTTGCTTAGCCACGCCAGCACCGGAACCTCCGTCAAACTATGTTGCAGATATTCTAGTGCGTGATGAAAAAGCGGAATGCCATGGGCAATGATTTCTCCCCCAACCCAGAGCATGGCAGCTGTGCCAATATAACTGAGCAGTGTTAAAAAAGGTGGCATGCACTTCACAATGCTATGGCCAATACCCTGTATCAGGGGGCCGTGCGTCCCCTTTGCCATGTACAGGCCAATGTCATCCGCCTTAACGATCAATCCGACAAAGCCATAGACGGCAATGGTGATGGTAATAGCCACACACAGCATAACGATGATCTGCATGGGCATCGGCTTATCGGCTACACTTGCATAAGTAATGGCAATAATTTCGGCGGATAAGATAAAATCCGTGCGGACCGCTCCCTTAATTCTTATCTTTTCCAGCTCTTCCGGAGTAATTACTTCAAGATGATCGACTTGTGCAGGTTGATGTGCATCACTATGCTTGCCGAAAATAGCATGTAGTTTTTCATAGCCTTCAAAACATAAATAAGCCCCGCCAAGCATCAGTAACGGTTGTATTGCTCCAGGCGCAAAGAAACCAAGAATGAGTGCCGCAGGCCCCAAAAAAACCATTTTATTGATTAGCGATTTCTTGGCGATACGGTAAATGATGAAAAGTTCACGCGCGGGCTCTAAGCCTACGACATATTTTGGTGTAACAGCAGCATCATCAATAACAATGCCGGAGACCTTGCCACTTGTTTTGGCAACCTGTGCAGGAATGTCATCCAGGCTTGCAGCACTCACTTTTAACAATGCAACAACGTCGTCCATGAGCGCAAGCAGGCCTGTGGTCATTCTAATTTCCTCATAATAATGTGCAGGTTTCAGACTAGTCTAAGGAGACTTAGCCTATACAGTTTAGCATTTACCAATGCTATTTACCGGTCAACTTGTTAAAGTTTTTCATTTATCGCTCCAGCCACTGATTCCGGTTGAATTTGGTAACCACAATAGAATAGATGCAAAGCAGTGGCCATTCTTACGGACATCACACGGACACAGCTAAAAACATCAGATTTTTGGAAATTGCCAGAATCAGCTCTGGAAGTTGGTTGGGGGGGTGCTGGATTTGAACCAGCGGCCTTCAGGTTATGAGCCGCAAATGCTTTCTAATGGTGCAATAAATAGCCAAAGCGCTCTTATAGAACAAAATCGCTGCGCGTCAGGGTGTATAGGCCCGCCAGTTCAATTTCAAAATCCAGAATGCTGTCGTGTACGTTAGGATTTCTATCCTATTAGAAGAATTAAATTTATAATTAATTAAGCTTTTTATGTTGAATTTCACAGCATGGGCAAAGCTTATGCAAAATCAAGACTCACTTTGACATTCAGCCAGCTTTCACAATGGCTGTTGATAGGGTTGGTTTGCAATCTTTTAACCATTAATTCCGTAAATGCACAGCTAGTTCCTCCGCCAAGCACGGATGCTGGTCGTATTTTAAAGAATCTGGAAACCAAAACAACACCTGACATACTTCCCGCGCCCGTCACGACAGAGAAAACGCCGGTACAGCCGGCACCTGAGGGCGCCGATAACGTTACCCTCACCCTAAGCGCCGTGAATATTGAAGGCATGAAAGCCTACAGCAGTAATGACATACTACCTTTATACGCGCAGTATCTGGGCAAAGAAGTACCTTTATCTACGCTGTTTGAAATAGCGGCATCCATTACCCGCAAGTACCATGAAGATGGATACGCCATCAGCCGGGCTATTATACCTCCTCAGGAAATTGATGGCGGGAAAATTACCATTCGCGTAGTTGAAGGCTATGTAAGCAAAATCAATATTCAGGGATACTATGAATCCGCAGACTATTCAGAAGCCATTCTGAACCGAATTCGCAGCTACAGGCCGCTTAATATGAAGCGCCTGGAACATGACCTGCTTATTTTAACTGATATGTCAGGCATCGTGGTCCGGGCCGTGCTTAAAAAACCCGACCAGCCGGAAGGACAGTCCGATTTAAGCGAAGACATGTCAGGCGCTACAGAAATTGAACTGGTGTTTGATGAATCTCCCGTAAGTATTGGCGCCAGCGTAGATAACCACGGCACCCGCTTCACCGGCCCTTACCAGGTATCTGCGCGTGCAAGTGCGATGCATGTATTGATGCCATATCACCAAACTTCCATGAATGTGCTGTATGTTCCGCCTGATCGTAATACATTGCA
>JAGVKI010000103.1 GCA_020050695.1 Alphaproteobacteria bacterium
CAACCAGCACTCTGGCAGGCACAGCAAAGCTTTCCAATGGTTCGAGCGTGTCGGAATCACGCATTTCTAAATAATCGACTTTAAAGCCATGCATGTTGAGCATCACCAGCGATTCACCGATAATATCAGCTGCCGGACGATCCGCTGTAACCAGCTGGCGGCCTGTATGTGCGAGTATCTGGTACAGCTGAGGTGCCACCGCCCTCTCCTGCGCACTGAGATAGGCATTACGCGATGAAAGCGCAAGACCATCGGCTTCGCGAATAGTGGGCACGCCAACAATCTCAACCGGAATATCGAGATCCTCGACCACACGGCGGATAATGCAAAGCTGCTGGTAATCCTTTTCACCAAAAACAGCCACATGCGGCAATGTGCGCATCAGCAGCTTGCTTACAACCGTTGCAACGCCATCAAAATGGCCCGGGCGGAAATGGCCGCATAATTCATTGGCCAGCGGGCCTACGGAAATGCTGGTGGAATACCCTTCAGGATACAGATCATCTACCGACGGCGCATATATATAAGATGCACCGGCTTCCTGGGCAGAGGCTACATCCTGCTCAAACATGCGCGGATATTTGGCAAAATCTTCATTTGGCCCAAACTGGCGCGGATTCACAAAAATACTGACAATCACTACGTCCGCCAGCGTTGCAGCGTGGCGAATAAGCGCTTTGTGGCCCTCATGCAGGGCCCCCATGGTTGGAACCAATGCAATACGTTTGCCGTTCTTGGCGGGTAGTATCAGTGCCTCTTGCAAGGCATCCATTGTTTCAGCAATGGTTATTTGCATGATATGTATCGTTTCGTTATAGTGCGGTTATTCATATAGTAGTGACTTGTTTGGCGGCGGAAACGCTGGTAATGCCATGGGTTTAAAAGAATGGACATTAAAATGCAAGCAACCTCTGGAAAAATGCGCTAACTATCTAAATAGTTCAATAAAATGAGTTTATTTCCCGTATCTGCTGCCCATAAACCCGATTTTCTCCCATGATACAGCCTCTGCCAGATATTTATAATGCCATGGTGCGCGCCGGTGAAATCACCCAGGACGCAGCACAGCGCGATATTATGGAAGCGCTGGAAGAACTACGGCTCCAGCTGGCGCAGCAATCAGAAAATGAAAGCATGCTCAGCCGCTTGTTTAAAAAAGCGCCGGAGCCTCAACGTGGCATATATATATGGGGCAATGTAGGCCGCGGTAAATCCATGCTGATGGACCTGTTTTTTAATAATACGCCTGTAACCGGCAAGCGCCGCGTGCACTTTCATGCTTTTATGCAGGAAGTGCATAACCGCATTCATGAACTGCGTCAGTCCGGCCAGCGCGGGCGCTCAGGGGCAGATCCGGTCGCCGTACTGGCAAAACAGCTGGCAGAAGAAACGCCCCTGCTCTGCTTTGATGAATTACAGGCAACCGATGTTGCCGATGCTACATTGCTCTACCGCCTGTTCCAGGGATTATTTGATGCAGGTGTGGTGATTGTCAGCACATCGAACCGCGAACCAGCCAATCTGTACACAGGCGGCATACAGGCGGAGCGCTTTAGCAAATTCATTGAACTGATCGATGAAAATATGGACGTGTTATCCCTCGATAGCCATTCCGATTATCGCCTGCTTCAGCGTAAATCCCTACAGCACGTATACCACACGCCATTAGGCGATAGCGCGCAACGTTTCATTGAAGATACGCTGTCTCATATCGCCAGGGGTAAAAAGCAGCATACTGCCCGCCTTACAGTCAAGGGCCGGGAGTTAGTCTTTACTGCATATGCATCTGATATTGCCTGTTTTTCATTCCACACCTTATGTGAACAGCCATTGGGCGCTGCCGATTACCTGGCGATTGTCGAACATTACGATACCCTGATTCTTACTGATATTCCGCGCCTTTCAGCCGAAAAACGCAATGAAGCCAAGCGTTTTGTAACATTGGTGGATACGCTTTATGAAAATGGTACCCGGCTGATCTGCACAGCCGCGGCCGCCCCGGCTGAACTCTATAATGAAGGCGACGGCTCTTTTGAGTTCCAGCGCACCGTTTCACGCCTTATGGAAATGCAGTCTAACCGTTACTTACAGTCGGAAAAACCGGTTGCCAGCGCCTAAAAAGGCGTTAAAACCATGGTATGAGTGATACTTCCAGCATACTTAAAGTTATTTTAGCGCAGCCTCGTGGTTTTTGCGCCGGTGTCGACCGCGCCATTGAAATCGTTGAGCGTGCGCTTGAACTATACGGCCCGCCTGTGTATGTGCGTCATGAAATTGTGCATAACAAATGGGTGGTGCAGGACCTGCGCGCCAAGGGCGTTATCTTTGTCGGCGAAGTCGATGAAATCCCTGATGGAGCTATTACGGTATTTAGCGCCCACGGCATTTCCGAAAAAGTGGAAAATGAAGCGCGCCTGCGCGAACTTCCGGTTATTGATGCCACCTGCCCGCTGGTAACCAAAGTGCACAGAGAAGCGCAGCGCTACGAAGCCGAAGGCCGCGAGATTATATTGATAGGCCATGAAGGCCATCCCGAGGTAGAAGGCACCAGTGGCCGCGTCCGCCAGGGTGTGCATCTCATCCAGGACGCGCAGGATGTGTCGCAGCTTAACGTAAAAGATCCGCAGATGCTGGCCTACGTAACACAGACAACCTTAAGTGTTGACGATACCAGCGCTATTATTACTGCCCTCAAGGAACGTTTCCCAAACATTGCTGGCCCAGAACTGCGTGACATATGCTACGCCACACAGAACCGCCAGAATGCAGTACGCGACCTTGCACGCCAGGTGGAATTACTCCTTGTAGTAGGTTCAGCCAATAGTTCTAATTCAAACCGCCTGCGCGATCTGGCAGAAGAGATCGGCATTACCGCACATCTTATTGATGATGCGCACGGCATTCACCCGCAGTGGTTTGATCATATAAGTTCTGTAGGAATAACCGCAGGCGCATCAGCACCAGAACATCTGGTACAAGGTGTGATTGAAGCAATTGGAAAACTGCGCCCCACTCAGATGGTAACCATGGATGGCGCAGTAGAAAACACCCGCTTCAAACTACCTGTTGAAGTAACCGACGCCGTTTTAAAACCAATCCGCCATTCATTGGATTAGCGATTGAAGCGCACGGAAACAGCTGGATAAGGCTGAATCTCCGCCGGTGCAGCAAGCTGCTTATACTCACGTGATGATACCTGCCTGAACAGTGCCAGTGGCTTGAGGCTGCTTGGCGTACCCATCACCAGGTAATTTGAATTGCGCGAGAAGGAAAATGCAATACCCGGTGTATCCACACTATTGGTCCAGCCGGTTGGAAGGTCAAGACGGCTGAAACTATCACCCGCATCAATTTTATATATCATTACATTTGCCCCGCTGGTTCCGCCAACAGCAAAATATTTGCCATCAGGTGAAAAAGTGAGCCCATACGGTGTATCATTATTCGCAATATCAATGCGCGGGCGCAGGTTAAAGGTGGGGCCGACATCAATGCGCCATACATATATTCCGGGCGCTGGTGTGCCGCTTACATTGCCATCTTCAGTAACCGCCACATAACTTTCATTCGGTGAAATTGCGATGGAAAAAATACTCGTCGGCACCCCTGCTGGCTGCGTTGCCAGCGCTGTATATGATGTGCTGGAACGTGCATACACCAGTAGCGCAACACCATCGGAAAGCGCCATATAATTGCTGGTAAGAGAAAGCATGGAAACAGGGCCAGATGGCGCAGGGCTTGGTGTAGCAAGTGGCACAAAAGACGAACCGGATTTTTGCCATGCGAAAACATAGGGCGCAGACGGCGCAATCATCGCCATAAACCCATTGGGCGACAGGTCAATTTTTACACTCGGATCGTAGGCTGGGCAGTTAGGTATTGAAAGCGCACTACCTATATCCATCACAGAATCATTGATCGGGTACATCATGCAGCCGGCGGCAGAAAATGTAACCAGATAGCGGTTATCATTTGTATAGGCCACCCCTGTCGAAGCTTCTGTCGACGGCGGATCAAGATCGTCCTGTTTCACCAGGCGCCCGCATTGCAGCTTATAAATATACGTGCTGTTCGTACCGGCAACAGGTAGTTCAAAGCCAGCCGCCACATTCGGGCCACGATAACTTCCGCCAAGCGCAAAATTAAGCTGATCCTCATCGATAGACATCTGCCAGCGTTCTTTAAAGCGCACGAAGTTGGCGAAGCTTTCGCGAGGCGTTGTAGGATTTTCAAGCGCTTCCTTTTGCACAAATCGCGGCAGGTACGATGCCGTATTCGCATCACTGTCACAATGGCAGTTAGTGAGCACATCAGCATTCGTGGCACCGGTTTTCATGCGTGTACCATTACCTAAATATCCGCCATGTCCATCAGGGCCAAAGCTTACCAGTACATAAGCTGCCGAATCCGTGCGCGGATTACGCGACGCATCATTTACCGTAATGCCGCAGCTTTCAGGAATAGCGATAGCATTGAATGCATCTATATCCGTAATGTTGCTGTCTACCGCATAGGCAATCCTGCGGCCCCAGCCGTCATACATAAAATCCTCCGGGATATTGAGCGCTTTGGTCGGAACACCGCCCTCGACCACGCCGCCTGCCGTACCGAAGTTCGAACCAGAGCATACGCCGGGTGTTGTCGTTTCATTTCCGTAATTGGTATTGCCCTTGACCAGCACCAGATTGGCAGGGCATGGCAGCCTGTTATTGTTGATACGAAACGTCATCATCGCCGCTTCGATTACACTGAGTTTTGATTCAGTCTGCGCGCGCCTGGCCGATTCAATTGCACTGATGCCCGAAGAAACGCCAACCGTAGTCACAAGGCCCACGATGATAAGCACCACCGATAGCTCCAGCATCGTGAAGCCGCCTTGTTTTTTGTCAGCCATAGGAATCCCTGGGTAAATCATTATGAAACCAAGAATAAATCGTTTTCCTTAATGTTTGGTGAATAGAAAATGAACCCGC